>JARLHD010000041.1 GCA_031292435.1 Ignavibacteriaceae bacterium | reverse complement strand
TGATATATCAACAACTGCTTTTTTATCAATTATTCTTAATTTTACAAAATATCAATGATTATCTTACCATATAATATAAGTATATGATCAAATTAAAGAAGATCAATAATGAAGTAGTTTTACCAATGGAAATTCCCGAAGACGATGACCGACGGAAACCAAGGGGAGAGAATCTCATAAGTGCACCATATGCAAATATATATATGTTTGTGCAAGAAAGGCCACTGGAAAGAGTAATTTAGTGATGACAATGTTGAAGAAGTTTGTAGGACCAGAAACAAAAGTACATATATTTAGTAGTACAGTGTACACGGATCCTAAGTACATTCAAATTGGTAAATGGTTCGATAAACATCACATTGAATTTTACCCTAGTACATCGATTTACGATGATGATGGTCACGATTTGTTAGCTGATATATTAAAAGAAGATGAAGATTTCTATGATCTGAAAGATGCAGAGGATTCAGAACAAGAAGAGAAACCAGTGATAACACTATTAGATTTGAATCCGAAACCCAAAGAAAAAAAGGAGAAGAGAAGTAAATATAAAGAGCTCAGAAGACTATTTATCTTTGACGATTTAACCGGTGAGATCCGTTGGTCAAAGTCATTAACACAATTATTAAAGAAGAACCGTCACTAATTAGCGAAGACAATTATTTCATCACAAGCCCTGACCGACCTCGACCCTCAAAGTATTAACCAACTAGATATCATTCTTTTACTCAAGTATCACAGTGATGCCAAAATTCGAGATTTGTATGACAAATTAGATTGATCTATAAGCTATGAGCTTTTTCTAGAGATGTATAAGTTCTGTACGAAAGACAAGAAAGCTTTTGATTTTTTATATATAACACGATTCGAAGAATATCGCAAATGTTTCTCACAGCTTATCATTTTTGAACTAGAATAATTTTTAATGGTAAATAATATATTTAATATCTATTTGATATATATATATACAACAATATGCCAAAAGCAAGAAAAACAAATATGAAAGGCAAGGGAGTTGTAGGCGATGTATTA
>JARLHD010000338.1 GCA_031292435.1 Ignavibacteriaceae bacterium | reverse complement strand
TAATTTTGACCAATCAGTTTGATTTGCAGAACGTTCAACGTTAAAGCCCATATTGTTGACTTCAGTTGCAGTCTTCCAGGAAAGATTAACAGCTCCTTTTATAGCATTAGCAGAGAAAGAAGTTAATTCAACAGGAGTAGCGCTAGCAGCAGCAAGGTTAGTCCATGCAACTACGTCTGATGATCCGTATGCAACTCTGACACCATCAAATGCACCAACCGGATTTCCTGCTCCACGACTATTCCATATAAATGAACCAATTCCACCAGCAGGTGTCTGATAATTATCGAAATCGAGATCGAGGGTATTTGTAATGCCATTATTCTGACATTCAGCAACGGTAGTAACAGGTACAGAGGAAAGAGCTGGATTAACCCAAAGGTATACTTCATCATCATGTCCTGCACCAAGAGTATTGAATTTATATTCCTCTACAACAAGATATGTCTGATTTAAATTAAGGACTGATGCACCCCACGTAATGTTGGTAATTGTAGTGGATTGTTTACAAATTCCAATATTAAAACCAGTTCCACTAACATCTGTCCTGGCATACAGTTTAGGACTCAGATTTGAAGATGAACCTGCAGCATCGCCAAGAGACAAACAATAATTCGCAGTAGTTCCAGTTGTAGCAAAAGTTTGTGTCAATCTAAGTAAAAATGAAATATAGTATACATTTCCTGATGCAACTACACCAGTAGGTGAAAATAGTTTAATAACTCTGGATGTAGCACCGTATGCTGGCATAGTAGCATATTCTGCACCTCCTCCATTATAACCAGTGTAGGTTAAAGGTGTTGTATTAGCAATTGAAAGGAAATCGGAACCACTTCCCTGACCCCAGCCGGATTGTCCAATAACAGAACCAACTGTAAGTCCAGTAAAATCTTCAGTAAATAATAATTGAGAGAAAGTTAAATTAGAATAGCACAGGATAGCCAGTACCCCAAGAAGTAACGAAAGTTTTTTCATGATGAGCCTCTATTGATTGATATTAGAATGTTGATGTAATTAATTTAAAATCAACTCTTGTTAAATTTAGATTTTCTAAAATTAAAAAAATCTTCAGTGGTTTGTCATTATGCAAAATTATGCAGCAGAACCATCTTCCTTGAAGAACGCTGTACAAAATAGTTAATGAATAAATTAGAATCAACTAAAAACTATCTATTTCCGGCATAAAAACATCTATTA
>JARLHD010000337.1 GCA_031292435.1 Ignavibacteriaceae bacterium | reverse complement strand
TTGTGATTTGCGCTTGGCAGGGACTTTACGTTTAGCAGGCATGTGTTTGTTTTCTAAATACAACTTTTAATTTATCTTTAATTCATAATTAAAGTTTCTTCTAAATGTATCATTCAATCGATCTATATAGAGAAAATTAAAAGGTTGTTCAGTTGCAAAACTATATAAGTCAAAAAATTCCTCTGGACTCATCCCAACATCACAATCTCGATAGATTTCATCCAGTTTCTTCTGTGGTTGACCCTTAAAAATTAACGTATAATCAATTTGCTTTCGAGACTGCGGTAAACGATCATTCAGGTATTGAGTACTAATGATAATCTTACTCTTGAAATGCCTATTCTTCTTCAATAGACTCAGTAAGGATGTGTTTTTGAGTTCATCTGATAAATCAGCAAAGATAAATAGGTATTCAGGTGATCTGAACTTGCTCTTTCTCTCTTTCTTAGGTTTCGTTTCGTCCTTCTCGTTGAATAACACCACACGTTGCTTGTCTTCAGGGTCTTCTTCAGGCACTTGCGCCTTGGCTTGTAAATGCTTAACTAAGTCTGTCAGTTGATTATGACCTTCTTCATCTGTAATACTAGTGTGACCAATGAAAGGAATATCTTTTGTGTCACAATACTCTTGTATCGATTGCCAAGATGCATCTTTATGTAGTGTGGAAACAAAAGCCACGATCGTTGTATCCTTGGTACAACATTCTTGAATAATCTTAAAGATACAAGAGGTTTTACCACTCTTCTTTCTGGCTACTAATAGAATGTTCGCATAGATCTCATCGAATAATCTAGAGCCTTTGATGGGACGACTATCTTTCTTTCCCATATGAGGTACTTCATTGACACTTTCATCATTGATTTTCTTAAGCCTTAAATTACTCATATGATTGATTTATATATACAAACATGATGTTATATAAATGAATTGGATGAATTATAACCTATCATATAAAAGGCTATTTAGATCTATTTTAATATCTGTTACTAGCTGATTCAATCTTGAAATCAAATCCGTAATCATTCTAATTTCCTCGTTATTGATTTTGATAATAACTTGCTCTCCCTTTTCATCTTTCAATGCTTGTAAATCTTCGGCAAGCATTTTGAGTTTCTATAAATATACAATTTATTTTACTTTCTATAAAAAAACTTTTACTTTATTATTTTCAAACGCTATCGCGATTGAAAATTAATAATCAAAAGCTTCACCAAAATCTTTCCTATTTGATTTAACCTTTTGGTGAAGCTTTTGTCATTAAATTCTAAGACGCGTTAGCATTTTAGGATTAATGAGAAAAAGTTTAATGGATAATTTTGAGAGCGTTATCATTCATGAAATCAATATCAATGCTAATGATATCACCACTCACACTTGAAATACCTTGTGATGCACTGGTTAACCAAATTTCAATGCTTGTCAGATTGGGAGATGATATCTCAATATTAGTACCTGGGTTAGACATCCATCCTAAGGTATTGACTAAACTACCCAATGGATCTGCACTGATAGATGATCGTATCTGATAGACTGATTTCGTGGCATTAGCAGAAACATATGCGATCTGACGCATGATTGCCACATGTGCATTGATATTATTAGGCAAATTGACTGAGAACCGACCTGTTGAATCCAAAACGGCGCTTAAGTTCAAGTTCTTAATCACAGATAGTGATGACATTTTAATGTGTATTGTATATACATTAAATAGATTTATCTTTACAAAATTCGGATTAATCCCCTAATAAACACTTCGTGGAGCTTCGCTCGGGTGAAACCCTTTAGTAAATTGTCACAATGTTGCCTATTGGTTCAATGGTCAAGTTACGCAGGAATGTCACGAAGGTGTAGTGATTCAGAGCCGTATTAGTCACACCATTCAATGTCCAGATGATGGGAGCATCAATGGGTAAACCATCATTAATATTCTCTTGAGGCGCACTCGCACCATCGTTGGGTTCTGCAAAGGAATCAATGTGACACCAAGTCAATTGGTATTGTAAAGCATTCATCGCAGAACTATTGGAAAAGTATTTCTTATTCCATAACCAGTCATCCATACCACAAAGGGTGCCTCCTGGTGTGGCTGGTGCTGTGTAACCAGGTAACAAACCTGATAAATCTTGATCTTGTAATTTTCGGGAATTGATATAAGTACCATAACTCTGCAGTTTAGAACCAGACAGATTAGAACAATCAAAAGCTGTGTTAGAGTTTTCTGTAGTATTAAAGACCGTATGCATAATCCTTTTAATAGCATGACCATATCCTTTGTTCATCTGAATTTGAATACCCACACTGCCTGCTGAATTTGTGTTGTTACGAAAGGTCATCAAATACGGAATTTGAAACTTCAATCCACCATTCTTAAACTTGT
>JARLHD010000336.1 GCA_031292435.1 Ignavibacteriaceae bacterium | reverse complement strand
TCTTCTCATCGTTCTTGGCGTTATCGTAGTCGGTATCGCTGTAGTAGTAGGAATAAATTTATTCACAGCAAACGCAGTTTCTTCAAACAGAGATGGCGTAGTTGCAGATCTTAATAATTTGGGAGCTATGGCTCAGCAGTTCTACAGAAAACCAACCTCTATGGGCGGTGGCGGAAATACATTCACAGGATGGGTAATTCCAACTAAGACTGATACTACACCTAATGGTACTTATGCTGCAACCGTAACAGCCCAGAGCGTTACTATAGTTGGTACCGGTAATGAAATGAATGCTGGTAGTGCAATCGTTCATACAGCAACCGTTACCCCAACCGCTATTACAGTTGTAAAAACAAACTAATTTAATCTTGTTTTCTGGGATTATATTATAAACTAAATCGAGTAATAAATGAAATATTTAATTTTGGTTACTATAGCACTTGGTATTTTATCAGTTGTAACACCAGCTCAAGAAAAAACACCCGTAATAAATCAGAGAGAAGTAAAGCAGAATAATAGGATCAAGGAAGGCGTGAAGACTGGTCAATTAACTAAAGGTGAGGCGAAATATCTTCATCAGGAGCAAAAGGAAATCCGCAATTCCAAGCGATCTGCCAAACAGGATGGTAAAGTCACCAAGGGAGAAAGAAAGATGATCAGGACAGAACAAAATCAAGCCAACAAAGACATATTTAAACTAAAGCATAATAAAAAAGTAGCTAAATAATAATTTATTATTTTTAATTTTTAACCGCTCCGGGTAGATTCGTAATGCCGGAGCGTTTAATTACATGAATCTTTACTCAACCAGGTAGGATCAAATTAGTAAGCAGGCACTAATGGTTATGCCGGATTAATACTAACATTTCCTGTCCTTTTCAATATACCCCAACCAACTAATGTGCCCTTTAATGCCATCATAATAGATTTTACTAATACCCAATACATCAACTGCCTGTAAAAAAACCTTTGCGGCAGGAGGACCCATAATGCGGTTAACCTTTCTTTTTCAAAACTAATTGCAATGCCGGCAGCTACAAGATCAACAAATAGAAAAAGAATATAGTAAACCAGTATCTGTTGAAAATATCCTTCCAGAAAACCTAATATCATCATAAGTTCTGCAAAGGGTGAGAAGATTGGTAACAGGAATTGAAAGAATAATATATTTGGCAATGCAATGAATCCTAAATATTTGTATTTGATATTAAACAAAGCATCTTTGTTTTTCCAAAGATTCTGCATTATGCCAAATGACCAGCGAAACCTTTGCCTTAAGAACATTCTGACTGCTTCCGGTGCTTCGGTATAAGCCAGGGCTGTTTCGGCATATCTAACGGTATATCCGGCACGTAATATCTTAATTGTCAGATCGCAGTCTTCTGCTAATGTATCTGTAGTAAATCCCCCGACTTCCAAAATTATATCTTTTCTGAAGGCACCTATAGCTCCGGGAATCACAGTAATACAATTCAGCAAATCAAAAGCTCGCCTGTCAAAGTTCTGGCTTGTTATATATTCCAAAGACTGCCATTTAGTTAAAAGGTTATGTGAATTTCCCACTTTTACGTTTCCTGCCACAGCAGCAATTTCATTACTATTAAAATGTTCCACTAGTCTGGTAATAGCATCTACCATTAACTGTGTATCTGCATCAATACATACTACAATTTCTGCTTTACTGTTAGCGATGCCATAATTAAGCGCAGTTGACTTACCGCCATTTGGTTTGGTAAGTACAATTACTTTATTGTTCCCGCCAAATGCTTCTTTAATATTATTGTATGTGTTATCCGTTGAACCGTCGTCAACAAATATTATATCAAAATCAGGATAATCACTCTTTAAAAGATTCTGTATATTCTTTACTGCATTAACCTCCTCATTAAATGCCGGAACAATCAGGCTCACCCGTGGTTTTATGATACTTATGGCTGACTTTCTCTTCTTTCTCTTTTGAATAGCTGCCATTCCGGCAACAAAAAATAAACGCATAAGTGATAACACAATTCCGATAGTAAAAAGTCTGTATATAAAACGCTCAATCCAATAAATAGTTGTAGCTATTGCCCAATTTAAATTTGCCAGCAAAATGTCATTGGGCTCATTCAATGATGGCATAACCTCATCCCGGTTTTTTCCCAACAAACTTGATACTGTAACAAAAGTGTATCCCCTTTTTTTGAAATAATCAATTATTCCCGGAAGTGCTTTTACTGTCTGTGACCGGTCTCCTCCTGCATCATGGAGTAGTATAATACTTCCAAGGTTTTGTTGGGCTATAATGCGTAACATAATTGAATCTGCACTTACATTTGGTTCCCAGTCAAGCGGATCAATCGATTCTCCTACTGTATAATAGTTGTGCTTTTTTGCCTCAATAATAGGAAGTATCTCCTCCATATTCTCAGGTTCAGAATCAGCATTGTAAGGAGGACGGAAAAGAACTGTTGAATGCCCGGTAACACTTTCAATCAACCTTCGTGTTGAGTTCAATTCAAATTCAACCCGCTCATTGCTTACTTCTGCAAGATTGGGATGTAAAAATGTATGATTGCCAATCTCATGTCCCTCATCATATTCACGCTTAATTAGTTTTAGATTGTTCTCAGCATTTATACCTACAACAAAAAATGTTGCGTGAATATTTTCCTGTTTTAGTATATCCAATATTTTGGGAGTATATTTTTCGTTAGGTCCGTCGTCAAATGTAAGCAGAATCTGCTTTCCCTGAGGAAGTCCAAATCTTTTTATCAGGTATGATGAAGGTAATTGATCATACTTTTCTCCTGTTATTACCTGATTTACATTATCATAGTCGACATCAATAATTCCTTCGCGCGGTGTGGATACAATATCAAGTATTTCTCCTTCATTCTGAAAGTCAAGATTATTTGATGATTTTATAAAGTGAAGGCTGTCAACATTAAATGGTACTTTTTTCAGATAATCAGAGTTCATTTCCAATTCAAAGAATTTCCATATCCTTGGATCTTCACCTCCAAGTCTCCATAGAGCCACGCCGCCAATCCCATAATCTTCGGCTGTTCTGATTTCATTAAATGCAATAGCTGCATCAGTAAACCATACATTATGTTTAATACCATTATCATCTACATAGGAAAATTGCAGGTTATTGCTTTTGGTATCATAGTTGACCGGCATATCATTTTCATAAGCAGATTCAAGCGCTTCAAGATAGGTAATATCCTCAGCCTCCGAATTCAATGGCCAGTCATATCCATATGCTGCTATCCCAAGTATGATTTTTTTCGCAGGAATTACTTTAACGTTGGAATCGAGGATTTTAATTATCCAGTCCGGATCAGTAATTGGTCCGGGTTCACTGGTCATATAATGTAAATCATACGCCATAAGAATAATTTGGTCATTGGTTTTTTGTAATTCAGCCAGCTCATATGAATTCGAAAAAGGAGTTACATCCTGGGAAACTATGTAGCCTTTAGCATGCAGTTGATGATAAAGATCGTTTTGAAATTCATTTAACCCCTTACTGAACTTATCCCCGATATTTTCAAAATCAATATTTATACCCTGAAACTTGAATTCTTTGATTGTTTTGATAATACTTGAAATAAATTTCTCTTTTCGTTTCTTTGATGAAATAATCCTTATAACATTGTCAGGATTCCATTTTTCATTAAAATAATTTGATATCATTGGTGTTATTTTAATTCCATATTGCCTCATTAACGCTAAAGCCTTTACATCAATTTCTGTCATAATAGTATCTGATGAGTCCTGGACAAATAGCCACTCGGGTATAACTAAATTCAATTTATCTATATTAGCTATGAGAGAATAAAATGACTGAGGGTCCCAGTTCACATAAAATCCGGCTCTTATATTTCCGTCAGAATTATTGTGATGGATTTTGCGCTTCGTGGTATCAGAAACTATACGGTTAAGGTTAAAAAGAGCTTGCTTTAACTTTGTATTCTGAGGCGTAGTAAGGGTGGCAATTTTATCAGGATTCAATATTCTTTTATATACTTCATTTTCCTCGCGTATCCGGGGCAGCAGTATAGAGTCCTGACTGATTATATCTATAAGAATAACACATGCCGCTAAAACAACTGCTATAATGGTTAAACGGAGCGAATTTTTAAATACTTTCCATCGCCTTTCCGAATCACTTTGGAAAATCTGTTTACTGCCGTTATTCAAATTATTTGTTTGTTTTTACTTTATAGAAGATTCAATATTGAAACGAATGATTAATTTACATACATTAAATTTAATAAATGTGATCGATTTAAATATCATTCATGACTGTGAAAGATTTAGCCCCTTTGGGGTGGTACTTGAACAGAATGACTGAATTGATTTAGGCATTTAAAAGGCATACCGGGATGAAATGATTATCTCAACCAAAGCAGGTTATGACATGTGGCCCGGTCCATATGGCGAATGGGGATCAAGGAAATACCTTCTAGCCAGTCTTGATCAAAGCCTTAAAAGAATGAAAGTGGACTATGTTGATATATTTTATTCTCACCGCCCGGATACAGAAACACCATTAGAAGAAACAATGGGTGCTTTAGCCTCAGCAGTTCACCAGGGAAAAGCTTTATATGCTGGTATATCAAGTTACCCTCCTGACCTTGCATCAAAGGCTATTGATATTCTTAAACAAATGGGAGCTCCATGCCTGATACATCAACCGAGTTATTCAATGTTTAATAGATGGGCAGAGAATGGACTTCTAAATGTTTTAGAAGAGAAAGGTGTAGGGTGTATTGCCTTTTCACCGCTAGCTCAGGCTTTGTTAACAAAAAAATATCTTGAAGGAATCCCGAAAGGTTCACGGGCTGATAAACCTCTGGATTTCCCTGAAGAGATAACTATAGAAAAAATTAAAATAATTAAAAAACTGAATGATTTTGCAAAAACCCGCAACCAAAGTCTTGCACAAATGGCACTTGTCTGGTTACTAAAAGATAAAAGAATTACATCGGTTATTGTAGGAGCAAGTACTGTAAACCAACTTGAAAAAAAATACGGGCTCTTGATAACAGAGAGTTTTCTGATGATGAATTGACAATAATTGAAACAATGGTGGCTAACCAGGAGTAACTAAAGTAACTTTCATTAATTTTTTTAAGGTATGTTTTGTGACAGAAGTTACTTTGGAATATAATAACTTCCGAAGTCTTTGTTTGTTCTTCTGCTTAATCGTATTATGTTAATTCAAGTTTTAAGTGACTTTAAGCAATGCAATTCTAAATACTTGAAAGTTAATGCTATTTCATATCTACTTAGGACGGTCTATAATCTATTTTGAAAAAATTATTATTAGAGGAAAATATTTTATACTATGAATTTTAAATTGAGAAATAACGCAGACATTAAAAGTCTTGCGTATATGTTATTTACTTCTTTATTGTTTATTCTTCAATGGCAATGGATTGGGTTAAACCCTTTTAGCTATACTGTATACCTATTTATGTCAGTCGCTGTATCGGTAATGACTCATAATCATAATCATCTTCCTATGTGGCATTCAAAAAAACTGAATGTTCTAACTGACTGGTGGCTGACTGTTTTTTACGGCTTTCCGGTATTTGCCTGGATCCCTACACATAACAAAAATCATCACCATTTTAATAACCGGGAAGGAGATGATTCTATTACATACAGGATCAGTGAAAAAAATAATTTCCTAACCCTTGTTTCCTATCCGACTATCAGTGGATATTACCAGCAAAAGGCAATAAAGGATTATTTGAAACTCCTGAAATCAAAGAATAAAGAGAAATTTTATCTGAGTTTATCACAGTATGCAGTTCTTATATCCTGGGTTGCTGCAGCATTTATTCTGGATTGGCATAAAGCTCTACTTTTTGTTATCATACCTCAGCAGGTATCTCTATTCAGCGTTCTGGTATTTAATTATGTTCAGCATGTACATGCTAATGAAGAATCTGAATGGAATCACTCAAGGAATTTTACGGGATTCCTGAATTTCCTCCTTTTTAATAATGGTTACCACACAATCCATCACGAAACTGCAGGCCTGCACTGGAGTAAAACTCCGGAAGCGCACAAAAAAATAGAACATAATATAGATCCTGTTCTTCTTGAAAGGAGTTTCTGGTGGTACATCATACGAAGTTACTTCCTCTCGGTTTTTATCCCTGGGTTCAAAACGACTTCAATGAGACTTGAAAGGATAAAAAGGATGGAAGTAAAAAGCGAATAATTTTATCCGGGTACCAATAACTACACCTGTAACAATGCCGGGAAATTACATTCATAATTACAACCGGTTTTGAAATGCAATAATTATGGCAAATCAAAACCGGTTTTTTATTTACTAACACAGGATATTATTTGTTCCCTTTATCATGTTTTTGCTGGTGAACCCATGTGTTATGCTGAGGATGGTTTTTGTTTACAAAATATTTCGAATCCTTACTATCCCGGATTGGCTGTTGATCTTTCTGACCTTTAAATGAGGCGTATTTAGTTTGATTGGTCGAATGATTTTTCCATGGCTGTTTCTCATTTACTCATTTACAACTACTTTATGAGAATTATATAAATCATAGTTACTATATTTTGAAGGCAAAATTTTACTGTTCTTCCATTTTCCTCCTTCATTGTAATAATAACTTTTTGAGGAAACATTGTAATAAGTCTCTATGTCAGGAAGATAATAATTGTCGACATGATCATAGCCGGTGGGCACCTTTCAGGAATAGTGCTACAATGATTGCAAATAAATAACGCATAATGTTACTCCTTTTTTTGTTCCGCCGTAACAGTTAATTACCGAACTGAATACAGCGATTGTTTTTATAATTATAGACCTTTGAGATACTCTTGGTAATTGTTTTAAGAGTTTGATCTGTGTAAGAATACAGTGCCGAGCATCCTGAGTTTGATTCTAATAGAATTGAAATATGATTCTTTGGTGACTTCTTTTGGAATATGTTTTACTACTACTCTTATCTGAAGTCTCACTTCAAGTTAAAAGCTGGAATGAATATAAATAGTTTGTATAGCTCATGTTTTTTGTTTTGAAGTCTAAAGGATTGTAGTGTTAATTCCAATTCTGAAACTGCTTCTGTCAACGTAAGTCAAACGCCAGGCAAATTCCAGCCCCACGGGGATTATCGAATGACCAATATTGAATCCCGCTTCAAGCAAAGGTTTGTTAAGAATAGTATAGGGAATCGGCATAATTGCAGCAGATTTTTGTGACATGTTTTTCCACGCCGCATTAAAGAAAGTTGTAAGCTGAAGATTCATATTCTGGAAAATTGTCCCTGGTAAAAGCCTTAATAATTCCTCTCTAAAATTATGTTCAAGGTTCAGTGTCAGAACCTGATCACCAAACAAGTTGCTTATTCCAACAGTTCTGAAGGAAAAGCTCTTCCCTGCTCCTGTAATGTTACCGGGTAAAGCATATTGCATCTGGAAAGGAACCGGACCTTTTGAATAAAATCCGTTTATCCTGAATCCAAGACTAGCTGACCGGAATGTATTCAGCGCTCCCTGCACATTCAGATCATAGGTTGTAAATTCGACAGCACTCTTTAGCAATTTAGTGTCGCTTATTAAAACACCGCCGCCAAATGTTATAAAGGATTTGCCAAGAGATTCTCTTTTGTGTAATCGGTTTTCTTCCACAAAATTCCTGAAATCAAAATTAAACCCAAAATCCAATGAGCTTATATAATTTTCATATATAGGTGGATTTGTACCATTGCTTGTAAATGAACTTGTTAGACTATTTGTATTGTTTGAATTAGCATTGTTTCTCCTTCCCCCTCCAAACAATGAAAAGTTTGAATGGTAGACAGCGGTATAATCTGAATGGCTGCTGTATCCTCCGTTAAGACTTAGAAAAGGAAGTACTTCCCCCTGCAGTTTAGAATCAAACCCCTTTGTATAATAATAGCTTCTAAAGTCATGATTTGAAAATAGGGCAAGAATTGTTGATGTTAAAGAACTATACGAATCAGAATTAGAAAAAAGAGTTGCCAACTTGTTATAAGCATTAAAAGATAATCTGTCTGTACTCAAATCTCCTAGATAATAAATCATAGATAATTTTTCTTTAACCCGTTTGTCCGAAAATCCGTTTGACACAGTAATTTTTGCATCCAAATTTTCATCTATGAAATGACGGGAAGTTGCATTAAGTGATATTATATGCCCTTCAACATGATTAAACTGATAAATACTGGAAGGTCCTGAAACTGAATAATTGTTATTTAATTCATACTGCATTGCCATGATTGTGCTGTATGTTTTTTCCCAAAAACCGCGTGGAGCAGTTTTCATGCTGTCTAATCTGCAGGCTGCCTCTGATTCTTCAGAAGTGTAAGGTAAGGTTTGAATATTCTGCCAGAATGTTAATTCTTTTTTATATGATCCGGGTATGATCGTAAGGTAAGCGTTATTATTTAAAGAGTCATTCCTTGAATCGTTGAATTTATAATTATTAATGACCGATCTGAGCTCATAACTGCTGCTTGCAAACAGAAGGTAATTTACAGTTGCATAAATTTTATAGTCAACGGGCAAATAAATTCCCGGACAAACCGGGAGAAATTGTTCATAAATTTTCACTTTCTCAAATGCACCACCAATGTTAGCTGCACGATTAAGTTCTACATCAACTTTAAACAGTGAAAATGATTTCGCCGAGATATATAAATATCCTTTAAATCCCGGGTCTGTCATATTAACAGGTTCAAAGAAGATCTTGTATACCGGTTCATTGTCCATCATCAGAGTATCCTTCAGATCAAAATGATAATAGTTGAGTGCCATTTCAGACAAAGGTCCAGGCAGGGGCTGATCAAAGTATGATAATGTGCTATCGAAAAAATTTTGCCATAATCTACCTCCCATTAAAACGGAAATAGATGGGGGCAGTCCTGAATTTGTGTTCCTTGCAATTATTACCTCTTTGTAGTAATCGGGATTTTTGAAATAACCGGTCTCTCTTGATTCGTAAATGTTTTTTATTTTTAATGGGATTGAATCTCCTAACCGTGAGATAAAATCAGTTGATGCTTTTACATTATTAATTCCAAGCTGAAATGACCCGGTAGCAAGACCAAGGTCATTATTTGACTTTATGATACATCTGGAAGAAATTTCATTTACATAGTTCAATAGTTGGGCTTTCATATTTTCATTACGCCGGATTGCCCGGGTTATTAAATTGATTACAGTGTCGTGTGCAGATAAAGATTCAAGAGTAATACTTTTTGGCGCTATTGAAAGGTAAATATTTATTGGACCCTTTCTGTTATTTACTGAGATCGTATCAGAAATGTACCCCATACAAGAAACTATTAATGTAACTTTTTCGACCGGCAGGTTAATTATATACTTACCCTCAATATTAGTGCAGGCAGCTTGAGGGCATTCAAGCATTCTTATTGTGGCCTCATCCAGACCTTTTCCTGATGATTTATCACAAATTTTTCCTTCTATTCTCATTGGCTGCGAATGAGTAACTACAGAAGAGGTCATAATGATTAAAGCAGCAAGTATATTTTTCAAGTTATAGTCTTATTTGTTTGGTAACTATTAATACATTTATTTATCCATATAATGAGAACTCAATATTATTATAATAAACAGAAAATGAAAGTGAATGTTTTCTCCACTATTAACTATTAATAAAACTGTTATAAAGTGATAATTAACTGGTTATTGGAAAATTGCGTTTGGTATTGCTGCAAAGGTGCTGATGCTGGACCCTGTGCAACCTTACCGCTTAAATCAAATCTGGATCCGTGGCAGCCGCAAACAAACTGGCTGCTCCCCGAGTCAAAACTGCTTATTGTACATCCCTGATGAGTACAGATTGCAGTAAAGGCATTATATAAAGTTCCGGATGTATGATCAATTAGAAGTGAGCCGGAAGTATAGTTAACCATGGCAGCAATCCCTGATTTTGCAAAGGCAGAAGAGGGATCAATTGTTACAGTAACAATTCCGTTTGAAAGAAATCCCTGCAGTACGAGAAGTGCTGTTGCATTTCCGTTAGGACTTGTAGGAGTGTTGCAGCTTTCTAGAAATGAACTAAAAACAAGATGGTAGTGCAATAACAACAATACCTTGAGCAGTTTTAACAAAGAATTCCTTTCTTGTCATTTCCATTTATTTCACCTTTTATAAATTGAGTCAATGATAAAGGTAAAACAATCTCATAGGCAGTGCTTTTAATTCCTTAATTTTAAGATTGAATTTATTCCGGGACACTATTATAAAGGGTGATTTTGAGCAACCCAATTAATAATATTGCCCGTTCTATTCTCCAAATGAAAAGATACCGCCCGCTTGGCAGGCGGCACCATGGTAGAAATTATTTGTTAGCAGTCGTAGTAGTATTTATGGATAGTTCCGGTCTATCCTTTCCATTCCAATGATCGAATTTCTGGACGTAGGACATAAATTTTTTGTCCAGATCATCCATCTGTTTTCCGGCTACTTTATTATCTGCTTCCATATTAGTAAAGAAACTTATCCTGTCTTTATCCGCACTTGCATAAACGTAAGCATTAGTATTTTGTCCCATACTTATATGCCATAAATTAAAGCTGCCTCTTAGATTCAATTTTTCAGAAAGAGCTGCTTCTTCTCTTGCAACCTGGAGTGCTTCATCCTCTTTACCGGGTATGAACTCAAAATAATCCCAATGGTAGAACTTGCCTTCTCCTTGTTTTACAAAAGGATCTTTTGCTTTATAGGAACCTTTTACATCCTGAGTAACAATCAACTGATGGGTAGCTGAAATAGTCCCGATAAATGCATCGGCATACTTCTTAAATTCATCCTGGTTTACAGTTTTCATTTTTTCTTCCCACATCTTATTCATTTCATCGATCTTACCATAATCACCGAGATTAACTATATAATCATAGGTGTAATTATCATACTGTAAACATCTCCATGTGACAGAAGGATAATTTTTTGCAATAAACTCATTCATATCTTTCTGGGCTTTTTCGTAGGCATCGACTTTATACGGGTAAACCACATCCTGCATTATTAAAAGTCGTGTCGGTTTTGAATTCTGCTGTCCATATAGCAAGGACAGTGATGAAAATAACATAATAACAAAAAGTACGCATTTCTTAACTTTCATATTGCTCCTTATTTTTAATTATTGAATTGTTTCGGGTCAAAGTAATTCACAGTATTTGAATTATTTGTGACCGATATTAACTAATAAAGGATGCATTTTTCTGTTATTTTACTATGTGATGGAGGGAATATATTGAATTTATTTCACTCAATTAATTCTGCACAGCTGCCAGCAATTGTTTATTTTCAAAAGGTTTTCTTAGG
The DNA here is from genome assembly GCA_031292435.1 of Ignavibacteriaceae bacterium. GTDB lineage: Bacteria > Bacteroidota > Ignavibacteria > Ignavibacteriales > Ignavibacteriaceae > Fen-1301. Next base: position 17,673 of record JARLHD010000336.1, on the reverse strand, counting down.
TAGGTATACTTAATCTTTACACAACGCAGTGCACGCTCATCCAATCCGGTAATAAAGATTATTTTAGGCTGATAGTGTTCATATATTTTATTAACCACTTCTATTCCATTTATTCCCCCCTTCAATGAAACGTCGACTATTATTATTTCCGGTTTTTTCACTAGGATAATTTCCAGTGCCTCTTTTCCGTTAGTGCTAGTCCCTATTACATTAAATCCCTTTTTTTCAAGGTACATTTTAATGAAAATTGATATTACGACTTCATCTTCAACTATAAAAACAGACTTCATAAACTACTTAAAATCCTGCTTGCCATTTGACTTAAGTTAGATCATTCAGTATCAAAATTCAACATAAATATTACCAATTTGAATAAATTGAATTATCAGCCGTAAGCTTGTTCCCGCTAAGTCTTTATATTTGAATATGTTAGCGAATAAAAATAAATATTAGGAATATATTGCTTTTGATATATATTTATTATTAAGTTTAAGTAAATGTTTAAGTTAACGTTTAATTAAACGTTAACGATTTTGTTGTTCTTTCAGATAAAGTTGATAAACAAATAATTCATTTCTAAATGTAATGCAATAGCAGGAGTTAATATGATCAAATCAGTTACCCTTTCAGTTGTGTTTATTCTCACCTTATTTTCATTCAATCTTTTTGGACAACCTGTAGCCGGAGATTATCAATCCAAGCAATCAGGTAATTGGGGAGACGCTACATCATGGCAAATCTCTGATGGAACAAACTGGAATGATGCTAGTGCAGCACCTTCCGGGGCTTCCGGAACAATTACTATACAAACAGGTCATACAATAACAGTTGCAGCAATTTTAACAATTGCCAGTGGTACAAATGTTATTGTAAATGGTTATTTGAAAGCAACAGCAGCCATAACGGCAACAACGAGTGCTCCACTATCATTTACATTCAACAACGGAAGTACTTACGAACATGCATTAGCTACCGGCAGTATTCCAATGTCGACCTGGAATACCGGATCAACATGCCTGGTAACAGGCATAACAGGTGCATCACCGGGGAATAATATTCAATCATACTATAATTTTACATGGAACTGTGCCGGGCAGAGTACTAACTTAAATCTAAGTTGGGATAGTACCAGTACAGTGCCTGTGGTTGTGAGAGGAGACCTTACAGTTACAGCATGCGGTACCCCAGCGGTAACCTACCAGTTCAGAATGACAAATGCCGCAACAGTAAGAAACATTAAAATTAACGGCAATGTTATTGTAAACGGAGGTTTTTTAACTGTATCCGGTTCCAGCGGGGCAGCGCAATATAATGTAACTGTTGGCGGCAGTATTAATATTTCAAACGGGAGATTAAGTTTATGCGGAGGTTCCGGAGGTTTCGGCACGTGGTATTTAAATGGAGATTTTTCATGTACCGGAACAGGTCAGTTTTATCTTCCATCCAATAAAACTGTTGGAACAATACTTATTTTTTCAAAATTAAATGGTACTCAGAACTTCACTTATACAAGTTCTAATGCGAATCAGAATTATAATTATGGAGTCATGAATAATTCGGCAGTCACACTTAACTCGCCTATATCAATTCAAGGAAGTTCAGCCACAGTTCTTGCTTATCTTGTTCTTACAAGCGGAAAATTTGTTACAAGTTCAACCAATTTAATTACTTTAGGAAATTATGGAAGTATTGTTACAGGAACAGGTTATGTTGAAGGACCATTAGCAGAAACAGTTGCTTCGACCTCATCGACAACTTTGCCACTTCCTTTAGGTAAAGGTGGTAATTACCGTCCTGCAATATTAACACTAACCCAAGACGCTGCTACTTCAACAGTCTATACAGCACAATTAATTGAACCCACACCATCATATGCACTGCCTTTTGCTTTGGATGCAATTGCTACGGCAAGATACATTCATATAGTTAAGGGAACCGGTGCAAATGTTTCAACTTCAACAATTCAATTGAGCTATGGTACAAATGATGGTTTAGATGTTAGTTCCAAAGACAGCATACGAATTGCGAAAGATGATGGTGCAGGAAATTGGGTAAATCTAGGCGGTAGTGGAACAGCAAATAATACAGGGACTATACTTTCCAATTCATTTGTCGGGCTTACAACAAATGATTTTGCTGTTGGTCATTTAAACTGGCAATCGCCTCCAACTCCTCCAACTTTAACAACAAATGCAATTACAAGTATTTCCACAACATTTGCTACAAGCGGTGGTGTAATTACAAACGATGGTAATGGAGCTATAACTGCAAAAGGAGTCTGCTGGAATTTAGGCGGCGGTGCTACTACCTCAGATGCTCACACATCAGATGGTATAACATCAACACCTTTTTCCAGTTCAATAACCGGGCTAAGTGCAGGAAATACTTATTATGTTCGTTCTTATGCAACTAATAGTGCGGGGACATCCTATGGTAATGAAATATTATTTACAACATTATCAAGTCTATCTACTCCTACTATTGTAACAAATGCAGTTACAAATAGTGTCAATACAAGTGCAACCGGTAATGGGACTATTTCAGCATGGGGCGGTTCATCAATCACAGATCGTGGAATCTGCTGGAGTACTTCACATAACCCAACACTTATTACAGCTATAGACTATAACAGTGCAGGAGCAGGCGGTGAGGGTACATTTACTGCTCCTATCGGAGGACTTACTCTTGGGCAGACTTATTATGTATGCGCATATGCTACAAACAGTTCCGGAACCTCATACGGAACTGAAGTTTCATTCAATACCCCAGCACCACAGCCGGATGTATATAAGGTTGTCAGACAAGGTGGAACACCGTCAGTAGATTGTAATTATTCTACTATTACAGCCGCATTCAATGATGTCCCGTTAAACTACACCGGGCATTGGTTTATTTTTGTGCTGGATGGAACGTATTACGAAAAGCCATTATTAGCAACCGGAAAGATAAATGTAGTTCTAATTGGACAGGACAGGGAACATACTATTTTGACATATGATGATTATGCCGGAGACGGGCGCACTACTAATGGCGTATTAAGTAATGGTACCAACACATCCTATTCAGTTGCAATTGATGCTGCTGATTTCCAGGCACAGAACATTACATTCCAGAATTCATATGATGGTTACTGGCCGGGAAATGTAAGCAGCCAGTCAGTAGCATTACGAGTAAATGGAGACAGACAATCATATTATAATTGTAAAATGTTAGGTTATCAGGATACATATTATACCCAGGGAGGAACTGCACCAGACAGACTCTATCATAACAATTGCTATATAGAGGGTTCAGTAGATTTTATTTTCGGACGTGATGTTGCTCTATTTGACAACTGTACAATTTATTGCAACAGGGAAGGAGGAACATTAACTGCCGCATCTACAGAAACAGGATATTCGTATGGTTATGTATTCCTGAATTCAACACTAGGTTCACCTGCATTAGGCGTAACCGGAGCTGACAATAAACCCATGACTACTTTTTATTTAGGCAGACCATGGCAAGCAGCTCCTAAAACAGTATTTATAAGTTGTTATGAACCAGCGACAGTAGATCCCGCGGGCTGGACAGTAATGGGACCAAATCCGTCCTTATATTCCGAATGGGGATGTTATGGACCAGGTGCAGCATCAAGACCCATCAACTCCGCATGGGTAGGTGCAAATGAACCGACTACCATTACTGATGGACAGGCAGCAACATATACTATCGCAAATATTTTCTCAAAAACTAATAAAGGAAACGGATTTTCATATGCTGCAAGCTGGACACCAGCATTGATATATTGTGATACTACCTTTTTAAGCCATAAGTTTGATTTTTATCCTTTTCCTGTTGAATTAAATTCTTTTACCGCTATATCAAATAATAGAAATGTTGAATTAAAATGGAGCACCTCCACAGAAAAAAACAGTTCATCATTTGAAGTAGAGAAAAAATCAGCAAGTACAGAAATCTGGCAAAAGATCGCCTCTGTTAAGGCTGCTGATCTAAGCAATTCGACAAAGAATTATTCATATACAGATAAAAATGCTGCAACCGGTAAATTTAATTACCGTCTTAAAATGATTGACAATGACGGAACATTCAAATATAGCAAGGTTGTAGAAGTTGCAGTTGCAGCACCAACCAGCTTTGAACTTACACAGAACTATCCTAATCCATTTAACCCGAGTACAAAAATAAGTTATTCATTACCATTCGATAGTAATGTAAAGCTTATTATATATAATTCATTAGGAGAAAAGGTTAAAGAGTTAGTTAATTCATTCCTGAATGGCGGATATTATGAAGTATCATTTGATGCAAGTTCACTTTCAAGCGGAATATATTTCTATAGCATTACAGCCAGTTCAAAGGACGGGATACATAATTTCACAAATACAAAGAAGATGATGTTATTGAAATAGTAAGTGGTTACATATACTCTCCTTAAACAAAAGCCGGCATTAAATGCCGGCTTTTTTATTATATCCATCACTCCCCTATCTCACATGTCATGAATTATTTATTGAACTTGCATGAAAATAATTTTAATTTATGAGAGTTATAAATTGATGATAATTAACTATTATTTTATAATATAAATGGAGATGTGAATTTATGGCAGATAATATTTTTTCTAAAGTAAAAGAATCAGCTTCTGCATTAAAGGACAAAGTTTCTGATTTTAAGGATGATATTTGGGGAGATGAGCAGAAGCAGATTATCAAGGAATTCAGGGATTCTGGAACTGATAAAATAAAGGAATTCCTGGAGAATATCGGAGGATCTTCTGCAATATTTCTTCAATCCGGATATGAATTAAAAGATGTAAGTATTAATCTTGGCATCCCTCCTGTTATAGTTTCGACATTCGAATTTATAAAGGACATTTCTGAGGAAGAACAAAAGAAAGTTCTTGAAGAATCTAAAAAAAGCCCCCTAATACATTTAATAATATCATGTTTATTAAAAGCTTCAAATTATTTTGATAAAATTAAGGTCGGAAGTTATAAAATGACAAGTGTATCGATATCGCTGGGGTTAACACCGGGAATCAATATTAATTTTACTAAATAGATTTAGAACTGTTTATTTCCTGTTCATTTTAATAAACTTTTCTACTTCAGGGAGTCCTCCCTGGTATATCAGGTAACCATTACTGGGCTCACGTTCTGTAATTTCACCCGCGATAGGTGTTAACATTATCTCCTTTACTTTTTCAAGATCTTTTGTTTGCCCCAAAGCCCAGCCAAGTTTAACGTATGCAACTTCAGGGAGCATGTTTGCGGCAGGTATAACTCCAAGATCCATCATTACTCTTCCTGTTTCATAAACATACATTTGGACATAACCCCATAATGTCTGGACAGTCATATAAACTGCAACACCAGCTTGTCTGGCTCTTTCCAGTGCAGGATAGAGTGGTTTATTGACATGACCAAGACCAGTACCGGCAATAACGATTCCTTTATATCCATTTTGAATAAGAGAATCAATAATATCAGGGAGCATATTGGGATAATAATATACGATAGCTACTTTTTCTTCAAAGACAGCATTAATAATAACATCTTTGTCCTGCCTGCGTTTTTTATAATCCTGCCTGAGAGGCGTAATCTTTTCACGACTAACGGTTGCAATGGGAATATCGCTAATTGTTCTGAATGTTGATCTGTAACTGGAGTGCATTTTTCTTACACGTGTACCGCGGTGAAGAAGACCATAAATATCAGAAGTAGGACCGAACATACAAACCATTATTTCAGCAATATCACTTTCAGCCGCTGTCTTTACTGAATGAATTAGATTAAGTGCTGCATCAGAAGATGGTCTGTCGCTTGATCTCTGAGACCCAACCATTACAATCGGCACAGGAGAATTCTGAACCATAAATGATAAAATTGCTGAGGTGTGGTGCATAGTATCTGTACCATGACCTATTACAATTCCCTGTACCCCTTTCTTTATTTCTTTTCCAATAGCTTCTGCGAGACCAATCCAGTTTTCAGGTGCCATGTTTTCACTAAAGACACCGTATAATTTCTCAGTCTCAAGATTGCAATAATCAGCAAGTTCAGGAACTGATCCGTATAATTCACCCGGTGAAAATGCAGGAATTACCGCACCTGTTTTATAATCGAGTCTGCTCGCAATTGTACCACCTGTCCCAAGTAATTTAACCCGGGGTTTTCTGTAATCATATGGGAATGCTTTTTCAGGAATCTTATAATTAGCTTCCCTTCTTCCATTTATCTTAATATCCTTAATCTTCTCTGAAGCTATTCCAATATTATAGCCAACCGGTATTTTCAATACAATATGAAACTCATCAGCGGTCTCTGAGCGTGGCAATACCAATCCCTTAAAAGAACCCTCATTGGTTATTACCTCAACATCGCTCCATATAAGGCACTTAAATCTTTTAAGAACTTCAAGGGATTTACCCCTGTAACCTTTATAATCAATTTCATCCGACATTGCCAATCCTTTTATTTCTAAACCCAACCATTCCTGCTATAGTTACAGCAGAAACCCTCCCCCTAAGTTTATTCATTATTATACCCATCAAAAGAATTTCCTTATTTGATTCGTCAATTAAGGAAGTATTTTTAATCTGTTCTAAGGATTTACTAATAACTTCATTAATTTCTTTTTCATTTGCAGGAGTTGGAATGATGTCTTCAGTAAACTGACCACTCTCTATTATATTTTTCATTATGGAAAGTACTGCATCCCGCGGGATTTTTCCTTCTGAGCAGGATTTAAGGAGATAGCTGAATATATCTTCATTAAGAATGCTGATGTTGCTGCCTTTCTTCTTCAGCCGTTTAGGATATTGGATGAGGAAGACAGCAACACTAGTCGGGTTAACATTCCAATCTTTAACAGCTTTTTTAAAGAGAAGCGCATACCGTGAAATACACAGTTCAGGAATTATATCTTCAGGAATACCCAGCTCTTTATACCATAATTGTCTAACCCAAAATTGTTCAGGAATCCAGGTTTTAATTTTATTAAGTCTATCCTGTACAATGCGCATAGGTGGTAGATCAGTATCGGGATACATTCTATCGGCGCCCGGGAGAATCCTTTCGAAACCATTTGTGCCGTCACTGATTGCCTGTCTGGTTTCAGAAGGAACTCCGATTGCAGCTTCCCTAGCCCTAATAATAATTTCTTTAACCGCAGTATTTGAATCCTCTTCGCTACCCCAAACTATTACAACAGAATCATTTTCAGATGCATTTGAAATCTTTTTAACTGCCGTCCAATCTGCGGATGGGATATTATCCCCTTTCGAATCTGAATGAATAATATTAGGAATAGAAGTGAGACATGCAATTACGCGAACCCGATCGGATATTTCTTTTGAGAAGTAAGTGTCCGTTTGAGTCTGCCACCTCAGGAGTCCGGCAAACCCTTTAAGTACTACTGATTTTATTCGATAACCTTTTTCAACAGCATTTCTAAGGGGAGCATAGGAAGGTTTTCTAACTATCTTAGTAATATCGAAAGATTCTGCTTTAAATGTTTCTTCAATAATACCTCGTTTTTTAAGTTCTTCTTTCAATCTCAGAAGGTTCCACTGTCTCATAGCTTCATTATAAGTAAGAAGCGGGATCAGGGATATTTTAGGAACTCCTTTTATCTCAATGCGTGTCCCATCTTTTACACTAACATTAACATCTTCTCTTGCGGCGCCAATTCCTCTCCTAACCTTGTGAGTACTCCTTACGGTATTGGATAATATCCAGGCAACCTCTGCCACTTCAAAAGGAGTTTTCATAGCAGGCTCGGTTACAGTCTCAATCAAAGGCATGCCAAGCCTGTCAGTTTTGTAATATCTTTGGTGCCCGATATCTGAGACCTCACGGCAGGAATCCTCTTCGATAGACATCTGAACAATTTTAACTTTTTTATCCTTATAAGGAATCCAGCCATCGAGAGCATAGATAGCAGTTCTTTGAAACCCTGTAGGTATACTTCCATCTAGATATTGTTTGCGGGCAATATGCAGTTCATCCACTATATTACAGTTGAAGAGCATACCTATTCCGAGAGCAATATCAAGTGCATCGTCATTCATTAGAAACGGAGGAGTATCATCCATCTCATAAGTACAAACAGTGTTACGATTAATCAGATAGATTATATCTTTCTTAGTTTTGAATTCCATCAAAGCTGTTCCATCGTAAACACCCATTTCAGACAAAGTAGGGCGCATATGCCTTAATATTTCAGCATCAAAATCTTTACTATAATGTCCGGCAGGACATCTACAGAATAATTTTTTCTCAGTAAGGAGCTGCTGGTGAATTTCGAGACCCGATTTGAATCCCACCTGATGATAATCCTCCGGAGTCATTTCGCGGAAGGATTTGAATATGAAGTCGTACATAAGAAGCCGTTATAAATCTTTTATTTGCATACAGAAATATATAGATATTCCTTATGCTTTTCTCCGTTGAAATGCATTAAGATTTATCCTGAATTTCAGAGGATATTTCAATCACCAATTAAACAATTCTTTCAAGGGGCATTTGGAATAGACGGATTTTATCATCCTCCTTTTCTATTCCCTCATTCATTTCATATATTTTATAAATAAGCTGCTGTAGAATCTGCTCCTCCGGAAATGCAATCAATCTGACGCAATTATATCCCGGATAAGGACGACTGCCAAAGTGGGCATCGGTTTTATGCCCTTTTCCTTTAACATTTTCCCACTGAGTAAAATAATCGATATTCAGACAATTCAGGGCCTGGGTTACCCTGTCATCAAGAATTTCGTGGTAAACGACGAATGCGATTTTCATATTTCACTTATTATTTATTTTCCATAAAGAGGTTCTTCTTTCTTTTTAGAAATTAAACCTTTTATAATTCCAAATACATTTTTCTCTCCCAGATCATCAAGAATGGAATAGACTACAGGTACGATGAAAAGAGTTAATAAAGTAGCTGTAATAAGTCCTCCAATAACAGCCTGTCCCATTGGGGCTCTGAATTCAGCACCCTCCCCCAGCCCAAGAGCGACAGGAACAATCCCCGTAAAATCTATTCTAGGGAATACATTTGCATAAGCTTCACTCACCTGTTCTTCGGATTTCTGATTGTCCTTAGAGGAAATCTGAACATCCCAATTAAGTTTGAGAGCTTTTTTTATCGCATCATCAAGAGTTAGATAAAGGGTATCGGTTCTACTCTGACCGATAAGGGAGAAGGAAGTTAGAGTAATTAGCAAAATCATGTAATTCATTCAATTTCCCACTACTTAATTTGAAATAACTACTCAAAAATAAGAAAAGGAAAGGAGAATAAAATGAAATTTCTTTACGTTACTTTTGTCTTGAAACAAAAGTAACCAAAAATTCAAGGCTGCAAATAATATTGCTAAAAATTTATTATGCTCCACTGCGAAGAATTAACTCGCGCGGCTCAAACAGAATTCTTCGCTATCGTTCCGCTTCATAAATTTTCTTTACACATATTATTTGATGCCAGCTAAATAAGAACCAAATAAGGGCATTGCCGGTTAAATATGAACTAAATAAAGAAGGTTTTTAAGTAAATAATCCTTCGATGGAGAGGTATCTTTCACCTGTATCATAACTAAAAGTCAGTATCTTTTTACCGGCTGGTATCTCGGGTAATTTTTTAGCTACTGCGGCAAGAGCAGCTCCGGAAGAAATTCCTATAAATATTCCTTCTTCTTTTGCACACCGCTGGGCATACTCGAAAGCTTCTTCTTTTGTAATAGGGATAGCGCCATCAAGAATTGAAGTATCGAGGTTTTTAGGAATAAATCCTGTACCCAATCCTTGTAAAGGATGAGGACCGGGTTTACCACCAGAGATAACGGCAGAGAGGGCAGGTTCGACTGCGAATACTTTTATATTTGGGAATTTTTTCTTTAATACTCTTGCTACGCCGGTAATATGTCCTCCAGTTCCAACACCGGTGATAAGGTAATCGAATCCACCGGGGAAATCGTCCATAATTTCCTTGGCAGTAGTATCAATATGCACCTGGATATTAGCAGGGTTTTCGAATTGCTGGGGTATCCATGCATCAGGGAGCGACGCCTGTATTTCTTTGGCTTTATTTATAGCCCCGGTTACTCCCTGTTCCCTAGGGGTAAGTTCGAGTTTAGCACCATAAGCCGACATCAACCTTCTTCTTTCGATTGACATAGAGTCAGGCATAACTAAAATACATTGGTAACCTTTTACTGCACAGACGAGTGCAAGTCCGATACCGGTATTGCCTGAAGTTGGTTCTACAATTACGGTACCTTTTTTAAGAATTCCTTTTTTTTCAGCATCATTGATCATAGAAAGAGCAATCCTGTCTTTGATACTTCCGCCGGGATTCATTCTTTCCTGTTTTGCCCATACTTCATGAGAATTGCCGAAGAGTTTGTTAATTTTAATATGGGGTGTATGTCCAATAGAATCTAGAACATTATTGTATTTCATATTTACTCCGATTTAAATTATATATTCTAATGTGTCAAAATATTGTTCATTTGATCTTACTCTAACTTCGCTCTTACTGTAAATAACTGAATTAGAAGGGACAGATTGAGTTACCCAAGCATTGCCTCCTACAATACTGTTTTTGCCAATTACAGTATCCCCGCCCAGAATAACAGCCTGGGAATATATTATAACATCGTCCTGAATAGTAGGATGGCGTTTAGAATGTACGAGGCTTTTATCAACACTAAGGGCTCCCAAAGTAACTCCCTGATAAATCTTAACATTTTTACCAATGACAGTAGTTTCGCCTATGACAATACCCGTACCGTGATCAATAAAGAATGGGGAATCAATTTCTGCTCCGGGGTGTATATCGATACCAGTTATTTCATGAGCGTGCTCAGTAAGGATTCTTGGAATGATTGAGATTTTTAGTTTATATAGTTCATGAGCAAGTCGGTATATAAATATTGCCATAAATCCCGGGTATGCAAGGATAACCTCATCAATACTTTCTGCGGCAGGGTCACCTTTGAAGATTGCGTCTGCATCTGCCCATAGCATATCATGTATTGCCGGCAATTTTGAGATAAATGTATGTGCTTTTTTATCAAAATCATTGTCTTTATTATTATTTATCTTCAATAAAGTAATAAGATTCCGTTCAAGGAGCCGCAATTTAGCAATCACCTCTTCAGGAACATAATATACCTTATTAGAGAAATGGGGGAAAAGAAAATCCTTAAGTTCATCGAAGAAGAAGATAGATTCTTTTTTCAAGGAAGCATTGCAAGCATGAATTTCTCTTTTATCAAGTAGTTTTGAAGCAAATTGATAAAAGGGAGAATTCAAATCTTCATTATTATTCATAATACCTTAATTTGTTGTAAATCATTATTGTAGAATTATATAAAGCTGAACCAGAATGATTCAAATTAAAAATAATTAAGGATAAATGAAAGACTTAATGAGACCTAAGTCCTTGTTGAATTTATTCTTAATGATTATTTTACACATTAAATTACCCCGATAAAATTCTTTGTATCACATTAAAAAAGGAAGATCATGACTATCAAAAAGATAGGAAGTCAGGGATTAGAAGTATCACAGATCGGATTAGGGTGCATGGGGATGTCAGAATTTTATGGTCATCCTAACGATACCGAATCTGAAAAAGCAATAAAGAGAGCCTATGATAGAGGGATTATTTTCTTTGATACATCTGACATGTATGGTCCTTACAAGAATGAAATACTTGTAGGGAAAGCATTGAGAGATATCAGGAAGAAAGTTGTAATAGCAACAAAATTCGGGATAATGAGGACTGATGATCCTAAAGTCCGGGGAGTAAACGGCAGACCAGAATATGTTAAATCATCATGCGACGGATCACTTAAAAGATTAGGAACGGATTATATTGATCTATATTATTTACACAGAGTTGATCCGAATACACCGATAGAAGAAACTGTAGGTGCAATGGCAGAACTGGTAAAGGCAGGTAAGGTAAAATATATTGGGTTATCAGAGGCAAGTGTTTCGACACTGAGAAGAGCACAGAAAGAACATCCGATAACTGCTTTGCAGTCAGAATATTCATTATGGACGAGGGACCCTGAGGATGAAATATTAAGAACAGTAAAGGAACTTGGGATAGGATTTACTGCATACAGTCCATTAGGCAGAGGGTTCTTAACAGGACGATTTAAATCGATAGATGATTTGGATGAGGATGATTACAGGAGACATTCGCCAAGATTCCAGGGAGAAAACTTTGAGAAAAATCTACAGCTTGCAGATAAGATAAATGAGATTGCAAAGAAAAGGAATATTAAACCAAGCCAGTTAGCATTGGCATGGGTAATAAACCAAGGAGATTTTATATTTCCAATTCCGGGATCCACTAAGATAAACCATATAGAAGAGAACATTGAAGCAGCATCAATAACATTGAGTTCCTCTGAATTAGAACAGATAGATGAATTGATACCTAAGGGAGCGGCAAGCGGACCGAGATATCCCGAACATATGATGAAATCGGTTAACAGATAACAGGGCATTGCATAAGAAATACCGGGGGAAATAATTAAATAAGGGAATAATAATGAAAAGATATTTGTTCACATTACTGTTACCTATACTATTTTTTATAAATGTATATGGTCAACATAAAGCACCGAATCCTGAAATAACCGCCAAAGAGATTCAACATCATATTGAATTTTTAGCATCAGATGACTTAAAGGGAAGATTAAGTGGAAGCAAGGAAATATATATAGCTGCTGTTTACATTAAAGATGAATTTGAATCATACCATCTACAGCCACTCTTTAAGGATTCATATTTCCAGGAATACAATTTTATATCTGATGTAAAGTTAACAGATAATAATTCCTTAAAATTTGATATTAATGGTAAAGATGAGAAACTAGATTTATTCAAAGATTATATACCCACTACATTTTCAGGGAAAAATAGTATTAAAGCAGGGCTGATATTTGCCGGGTATGGAATCTCGGCTCCTAAACTTAATTATGATGATTATGCGAATGTAGATGTAAAGGGAAAGATAGTAATTGTAATGCGGAGTACTCCTGAATATGATAAACCCAGATCTGAATTTGACAAGTTTGCCAGTTTACGATTTAAGGCAGCACTTGCGAAGGAGAAAGGGGCGGCAGGGATAATATTTGTTAACGGGCATCTTCCTAAAGATAGTTCAGACAACTTAGTTAAATTTACATATGAGAGGGCTGCAGGGGAAAAGGACTTCCCTATTGTGCAGGTAAAGAGATCCTTTGTTGACCAGCTTTTTAAGTCACAGAATCTTGATTTTGCGGAATACCAATTGAAAATGAAAGAGAGCAGGAAGCCTGCATCATTTATAATAAAGAATTCAAACGCAGATATTTCTACTGAGGTTGAAGCGTTAAACAGTGTTGACAGGAATGTAGCCGGATACCTTGAAGGAACGGACTCAGTGCTTAAAAATGAATATATAGTTATAGGCGCACATTATGATCATTTAGGAATGGGGATTGAGGGATCGTTATATAAAGGTACTGAACCTAAAATTCATCATGGTGCAGATGATAATGCTTCGGGGACGGCGGGAGTAATGGAACTTGCAGAGAAGTTTGCATCAGTGCGGGATATGCTTAAAAGAAGCATAATATTTATTACATTTTCAGGAGAAGAATTAGGTTTGATTGGTTCAAACTATTTTGTAAATCATCTTCCTATACCTGCAGACAAAATTGATGCAATGATTAATCTTGATATGGTAGGACGATTAAGGGATGATGCACTTACAGTTTACGGAACAGGAACATCATCCAAGTGGAAGGATATCCTAAACAGGGAGAATAAGTATCATTTCAAATTAGCGTTTAATGATGAAGGATTCGGTCCGAGCGACCAATCTTCTTTTTACGGGAAAGGGATACCTGTATTATTCTTTTTCACAGGGGTACATGAAGATTATCATCGTCCTTCAGATGTAGCAAGCCTGATAAACTCAGCTGGAGAAGATACGGTTCTTCATTATGTTTATGATGTGGCAGGAATAATTGACAGCATGGCCGGGAAACCCAACTACATTAAGATAGCGAGCAAGGGAACATCGGGTGACTGGAAAGTATATGCAGGAACAATACCTGATATGTCGAACACATCAGAAGGATTTAAGCTATCGGGAGTAAGTCCAGGAGGTCCTGCGGAGAAAGCAGGTCTTAAGGGAGGAGATGTAATGTTAAAGTTTGGCGATAAAGAAATAAATAATATTTATGATTATGTATATTCCTTGCAGGATCACGTACCGGGGGATGTAGTTGTGGTTGTTGTGAAGAGAGGGGATCAAAAGCTATCATTAACACTAACTTTGGGAGCTAAATAGTATTGAAATCAGATTTAATTTTGAATATCATCTGTAATGGGAAATGCGGGATTTGCAAGTTAGTGATATAGGACAGTAAATAAGAAGTGGGTGTTAGTGAGATTAGATGATATAACGCCGAGGAATTTATGGATCAAGGAAAAGAGTTCTTATTTTCAGAGGAGATAGAACCACATAAGCAGAGAACAAAGGATATTTTATCCAAACATCCGGAAGTGAAACAGCTTATAGGGAAGAATCCATATAGTTTTATAATTATCGTTTTAGTTGTGATCCTTCAGTTGAGTATTGCCATTTTGTTAAGGAACCAGTCGTGGTGGTTAGTACTTATTATTGCTTATTTAGTGGGGGCATTTGCAAATCATAACCTTTATGTACTGATACATGAAGCAACTCATAATTTAATATTTAAGAACAGGACGGCAAATACATTTGCGGCGATAACTGCTGACCTAGTTAATGTTGCACCGGGAGCAATATCATTCAGGACATATCATTTAAAACATCATTCATTCCAGGGACATTATGATCTTGATGCAGACCTTGCAAGTAAATGGGAGGCAAAGTTAATAGGACATTCATTTATGGGGAAGGCAATATGGATGATCCTCTTCCCTCTTTTCCAGGCATTGAGACCACCGAGATTGAGGGAGATTAAGTTTTCGAATAAGTGGACATATGTTAACTGGCTATTTGTTTTTGGTATGGATGTGGTGGTTATTATTTTCGCGGGACCGATGTCGTTTTTATATCTTGTATTTTCATTTTTCTTTTCAATTGGCTTTCATCCTTTGGGGGCGAGGTGGATACAGGAACATTATATCACTTATCCGCCGCAGGAGACATACAGTTATTACGGGATACTGAACATTCCTGCTTTGAATGTAGGTTACCATAATGAGCATCATGATTTTCCTTCGATACCTTGGAACAATCTTCCTAAGGTGAGGGAGGCTGCACCTGAGTGGTATAACAATTTACATTATCATACATCATGGTTTTTGTTGTTCTTCAAGTTCCTGTTTGACCCGAGTATATCTTTATTTTCAAGGGTAGTTAGGACAAATAGAGGATAGAATCATTTCAAAAGTATAAACTTCTTAACAGCACTATAATTACCTGATTCTAATCTATAAAGATATATGCCGCTGGCGAGGTTGGAGGCGTTATATTTTACTGAATAATTGCCGGGTTGTTTAAATTCATTTAATATTATGGCTACTTTACTGCCAATTGCATTATAGATTGTTAGTTTTACTTGTCCAGCTTTTTGGATGGAGTAGTTTATAGTAGTAGCCGGGTTAAAGGGATTGGGGTAGTTTTGGGATAAGGAATATTTATCAGGGATAGCTGGATATTTATCAGTTATACCAGTGATAGTGGTGGTATCTCCGTAAACTATGCCTTTTATTACTGCGCCTTTTAGATTATTGGTTACATACAACTGTTCGAATTCATAATGGAGATATAATAATCCTATATTTTTAGTTAAGTCATAATTGTAAAAGTTCAGGTGATCAGCGGTAGACCAATAAGCCCTAGTTTCTAACAGTTTCCCAAAAATATTTACAATATTAAGACTATCAAATATTGTCTCGCCATATCTGTAATATCTTGAAACATAAATAGTGTCGCCGAGATTATAATTCAGGTTATCGATAATATATTCTGTAGAATCAACCCACCATCCATAAACATTTCCGGTGGAGGAATCAATTCTTTCATAGGAATAAGAGACATAGCCGAATAATGAATCAAATAATTGCTGCTTTATCTGTTTAAATGTTTTTAGGTTGGCTAACACTGTATCCTTTATAACCTCCTTAAATAAAACACCCTTTGACGGTATGTTAGTGTTATAATACCATTTGTTCTCTATATCGAGGGGATCGAACTTGAAGATTTCAGGATCGATGGGGATTTGTTTGACTATAGATATAGCGGAGCCGTCTAATTCGTAGATGGTTGTATAGGTTGCGGCATATAGTTTAGAAGAGCCGGGTTTTTTATAGATGCCTACCAGACTTTTATCGAAAGTATGGTATAAGGAGAAGGAATTGCCGAAATCGGTTGAGTGATAGAGATATTTATCAGTTGCAAGATATAATGAGCCAGTAACTGCGTTATCCAATGATATATATATTGGTGAAGTTGAGGTAAGCTTTGACTGCCAGGAATTTGCATAGCCAGAATTAATAGATACTAAAAGGTTATAAACATTTTTATCCTGATAATAATAGTGATCAGTACAATAAATATAATTAGTGTCTTTATCGTAAAAGAATGAATCAGTTCGATAAACATCTAAAGGCAAAGAATCGACAACTGTTTTGGTTAAACCACCATCTGTAGTTTTTATTAGTTTGTTATATTCAGAAGTGAAAAGGACTTTATCATTATATGGACTAAGAGAGACAGCATTGAAATTACCGGCGGTATCCCATGTAAATCCACCTGAGGTGCTCCGATATAATAAACCGTCATCAAATGTTGCGTATACCAGACTATCATTCTGACGGGAAAGAGCAATAAATCGAGAACCTCCGAAAAGTGGAATCCTAATATCATGGTAATCAAATCTTTCTATAAAAGGCTCGCCATCAACACTGCCGGAACCACCACAAACTATAAACTTGCGAGGATTCTTTTCCCAGAAATCATATCCATTTATAACTCTATACCCTTGGCCGGTATATTCGTTATAATAAGAATAGTCCAACTGGAATACAGTATCAATTTTATTAACAACATTAAGTAGATAGATATTATTTCCTGTATTATTATTATACATATCCTGTTGAGTCGAATATATTCTGTAGAGAAGGTTGGTATTTCCATTATAATCTTCCATACCATTTAATTCTGAGTAGTGCTGATAGACATTTTGTCCATAGGAAACAAAAGAGGCGAGAAAAAGTAGGCATATCAAGTTATACCAATGTTTCATAAATAGCCCATGATTTAATTGACTATTATTTTAAGAGTATCATTTTCTTTATTTGAGAGAAGTTACCATGCTAACATTTTTCCGCAATCTGAATATCGATATGCTTTAGTAAATGTAAAGAAATAGTGTGCTATTATCAATGGATGGATAAAAAAACCCTGAATTATACTGCATCTATAGAAAAGAGAACTTCATATCCCATGAATTTGAGTGCGCCTAATAGTTTATTTACCGGTGGCTTCTTCGATATGGACTTTCTTGCCTTTGATCTTACATCCGGATACAGAATCAATTATTTTATCGGAGTAGTTAGCGGGGACATTAACAAAGGAATAGGCGTCGTACATATCGATATCGCCGAT
>JARLHD010000335.1 GCA_031292435.1 Ignavibacteriaceae bacterium | reverse complement strand
TTTCAGTAAGGATACATCCTTATTCAAGAATGGTTGGAACTCTTTACTTTGACGATCTGAGAGTTGACAAACTTACTAATGTTACTAGTATTAACGATATCGGTGGGTTTGAATCAAATCTGCCATCATATTGGACCATCGGCAATATGCCCTCTGGCGCTACTTTAACCTGGGCTGCAGATCAATCTTACAGTATGGGTCACTCATTAAAGATAGTTAAACCCGCTGCCACTACAGATTCTGCTGCATGGGTATCAACTAATATGTGCGACCTATGGTCTCCGCAGAATACTGCAGGTGTTGATATTTTACTTGGTGCTAACGTAATGACATCAGGTGTAAATACCAATCCTACAAGCTTTGATCAGAGATGGTATGTTGCCTATACATTTTATGATAGTGCAGGAAACAAAATGGGTTCCACTGTACTTCCTATCAACCAAACAGTTGCTTCATCAACTGGGTTTGTAGCAGATACTAATGCAATAGGACAAACCATTCTTCCAAAAGCTTCATGGAATACAATTGTTTCCTTCATTGCCGGTAAAAATGCTACTGGTACTGTATGGGCAGGTAATTTCATATTAACAGGAAGAAACGGAGCATGGGCTGGTCAGGATTGGAATACCTCTGTTGGTGTACCTACCGGTTGGAATTACTGGCTCCCTCCAAATGGTGGTAATGACGGTCTCCTTAATTCAGGATTCGAAAATACAACTATTACTACAGAAGCTGCACACTCTGGTACTCAATCTCTTAAATTTAACCTGCCTATTACACGTGCACCTCACGATGCATGGGTAGGGACTTTAAGATATCCTCTTGATCCTAACGTTCATGCTGGAAGTGTATTAAGACTTAGTGTATGGGTTAAAGCATCTGGTTTATATCCGGATTCTGCAAGGAATAATCCGGGTACATGGTCTCTTGGTTTAACACCTATTTTCCATTCAGGCTACTTGCCGGCTAGTCCTTATGATGAAATTGGGGCTCATGATTATGTGTTCACATTCCCCGACACAGCCCATTCATTTGACTGGATACAGTACACATTAGATATAACTGTCCCTGCAGATCCCAATGCTAAGAATTTTTCAGTAAGGATACATCCTTATTCAAGAATGGTTGGCTTGGTATACTTCGATGATCTGGAAGTTAAACTTGTTGGTACAACTGGAGTTAAGGAACCCGGGAATATCATTCCTGCTGAATTCTATGTCTACCAGAATTATCCTAATCCGTTCAATCCTAGTACTACAATCAGGTATAATATTCCGCAGTCTTCAAACGTTAGTGTGAAGATTTATAATATGCTTGGTCAGGAAGTCAAAACTCTCTTTACAGGTGGTTTGACTGCTGGTGAACATAGTGTTATTTGGAATGGTGATAATAATTTCGGAACAAAAGTAGCTAGTGGTACTTATTTCTTCTTGGTTAAATATAATGACCAGTTCCAGGTTAAAAAGATGATTCTTCTTAAGTAAAAGAAGAAAAATAATAATGGGAATGTTGAAATATGCATTCCCATTTTTTATTATTATGAAATAATAGGTAGCTTATGAAAAAAGTTTACAGTTTATGTCCTTACATATTTCCTTTTCTTCTTTTAGCATCATTATTTTCCATTGACTTATATGCTGGTACTACTGGTAAACTTACCGGAAAAGTAACTGATGCAACTACAAATGAACCCCTAATTGGAACTAATATAATCGTAGTTGGTACTAATATGGGAGCTGCTGCAGATGTCGATGGTAATTACTTTATTCTTAATATCCCTCCGGGAACTTATCAGATTAAAGCTACTCAGATTGGATATGCTTCTACAACTATTCAAAACGTTAAAATCTCAGTTGACCAGACTACTCGAATAGATATTAAGTTAGGAACTCAGGTAATTCAGCTTCAGAATGTAGTTGTAACTTCTCAGCGGGGATATGTTCAGAAAGATCTAACTTCAACAGAAGAAAAGATAAGTGGTGAGCAAATTAAGAATATGCCTGTTGAGGACGTTCAGTCTGTTGTTAACTTACAAGCTGGAGTAGTTGATGGCCATTTCCGAGGAGGAAGAATCGGTGAAGTAAAATATCTGGTAGACGGTGTCTCAGTTAATGATGTTTATTCAGGTTCTTCTACTTTGGAAGCTGATGTAAGTAGTATTCAGGAACTGCAGGTTTTAACTGGTACGTTTAATGCAGAATATGGCGAGGCTCTTTCAGGCGTTGTAAACCAGGTTACCAAAATAGGAGGCGAAAAATATACTGGTAGTCTCTCCCTTTATTCCGGAGATTATTTTACTCAGCGTAGTAATCTTTACCCTGATGTAAATAAGGTTAGACCAAAGAATGTGTATAATTTTCAGGGCAATATAAGTGGTCCTGTACCGGAGACAGGGGATTTTCTAAAGTTCTTTTTATCTGGCAGATACCTTAATGATGATGGCTATATTTATGGGAAAAGGCAATTCAATCCTTCTGACTCATCTAACTTTACAAACAATGATCCTAGTAAATGGTATGTTGGAGCTACCGGCAATAATGCCTATGTGCCAATGAATAGTTCAAAGAAAGTAACTCTTCAGGGTAAATTGGAGTTAATGGTAGGTTCAGGAAGAGGGATTGTGTTTAATGGACTTTATCAGAATAATGATTACCAGCAATTTGGAGCAGATAATAATAATTTATTCGTGTTAGATCCTGATGGTGCTTATAATTATTTCCAGAGAAGCTTTCTGGGTAGTGCAAGCTATACACAGTTATTTAGTAGTAAATCTTTTCTTGACTTCCTTGGTTCTGCTTTTCTTTCCGATTATAAACAATATGTTTATTCTGATCCTTTGGATCCTCGGTATGTTAATCCTCAGAGATTGGCCGATGTAAGCGGTGCTTCCTTTTATACTGGCGGGACTCAGAACTGGCATTTCCTCCATAAAACTAATACATATACCGGTAAGATCGATTTTACTTCCCAGATCACAGATGTTCATGAAATAAAAACCGGTATTGAATACGACTATCATTCTTTAAACTACCAGGATTTCCAAACTATTATTGATGCAACCACAGGCTTCAAACCAGCTTTACCTGCTCCTGGTTCTTTTAATTATAATATATATAATAATCATCCTTATCAGTTGGCTGCTTATTTCCAGGATAAAATTGAACTCGATTATCTTATTGTTAATGTTGGTATCCGTTACGATTATTTCCAGCCTGATGCTAATGTTCTCTCTGATCCCAGTAATATTGCTGAGCTTAATAATTTAACCCCTCCTTTCCCGGGTACTTATTTCTATAAAGCTAGTGCTAAATCCCAGGTAAGTCCGCGCCTTGGTATTTCTTACCCGATTACTGATAAGGGTGCTGTGCATATTTCATATGGACATTTTTTTCAGATACCTCCTTTCGATTATTTATATCGTAATCCGAATTTTAGAATCCCGTTAACAGGTGATGTCAACCCGAATAACCAGAACACCATTGGTAACGCTGACCTCAAACCCCAGCAGACTGTTATGTATGAAATAGGACTCCAGCAGGAAATCTTTACTGACTTTGGCATAAATGTCACTACTTATTATAAAGATATACGAAACCTCCTTGGTGTTGAGTTATTTCTCGAAGATAACTTCAAACAATACGCAAAATATATCAACACTGACTATGGATCGGTTACTGGGTTTACTGTCTCATTCCAAAAAAAATTCTCTGACGGGTATAGCGCCAACCTTGATTATACTTACCAGGTTGCGAAAGGAGATGCTTCAGATCCTAATGATGCTTTTCTTAAAGCACAGGCAACTCCCCCTGTTCAGCCCAATAAACAGTTAGTCCCTCTGGATTGGGATCGCAGACACTCCCTTAACTTCACTGCTACTGCAGGAGAATTGGAAAGTTATCTTATTACTATGGTAGCCCAACTTGGATCAGGGCTTCCCTATACTCCTTCGCTCCAGCAGACTAATACAGGCATTCAAAATAGTTCAAATAAACCTGCCTTCTTTAATATAGATTTATATCTTACAAAATATCTTAAGCTGATGGGGCTCAATTTTTCTGTATTTGCTAAAATATATAACCTGTTTGATACTCCTAATGAACAAAATGTATACACTGATACTGGTAGGGCAGGCTATACTCTTCAGCTCACTCAGCAGCAGTCCATTCCTAGAGGTGTGAATACCTTGGCTCAATTTTATACAAGACCTGATTTTTATTCAGCTCCCAGACAGGTATTGGTAGGAGCGCAAATTGATTTTTAAAACTGCCATTATGAGTAATTATATGAAATCATATAAAAATATTCTCTGCATTAAATCCTTAATCTTTATTTTATTATCGATCACCTTTTTCTCGCCTCTGTCTTTCTCTCAGAGGATTGTTGATAAGAATAAAGGAAATCCTAATTATACAAAAAAAGGTTTCATGGATGGTAATCTCGTTGGTACTATCTATTATAACTTCGGTGAAATTGCTGATTGGCTGAATGCTCCTACCCTGAGCGGGGTTTGGCCCAAAGGAACCAATCATACTTATGTCGATGGTGTTGCAGTTATCGTTCAGGCAGAAGCTACAGCTCCTGGCGGACAAATAATTCATCCCCTTGAAACAAATTACTATGAGTATACCAGGCATTCTTCAAATGGTGTTACCTATGGCTGGTGGTCTCTTCCTGGTTATGCTAACCCTTATAACTCCGGAGTAGCAAGAAGCGACGATCCGTCTACCTGGCCTGCTTCATGGCCTGACCAAACTGCTGAATGGAATGGAAAATGGGATGGATTTTTCGGTAGGGATATCAAAAATGCTGACTTGGAAACATTTTTCGTATTCGATGATGATCAGGATCGGCAATATATTGATCAATATAATTTCAGACCGGATGCAGGTGATACTACAAGAGGAGGGCTTGGAATGCAGGTCCGTGGTAGGGGGTTCCAATGGTCTCAGGTTCTTGCTGAAGATGTTATTTTCTGGTATTATGAAATTACTAATTTTAGTACAACCGATTATCCCCATAGCCTTTTTGCTCAGTATGTTGACTGGGGTATTGGAGGGCATGATAATTCTTCCAATAATGCTGGTACTTATGATAAAGTTCTTAATATTTCATATGCTTGGTCAACTGTTCCATTTGGAACACCTGGCAACTGGAGTCCTGTAGGTTATTGTGGTTATGCATTTCTTGAAAGTCCTGGAATTTCAGATGACAATATTGATAACGATCTCGACGGACTGACTGATGAAAGAAGAGACAATAATGCTAAGGTTTTTATTAATAGACCCCAGGATGATCCTTTTCTAAGAATACTTGATAGGGATACTGTCAACTTCAAAAATTTCTATGGTTATTCATGGCACCCGCATTGGGATGCTGATGAAAATGAAAATTGGCGCACCTTTACAGATCTGAATGGTAATGGTAAATGGGATCCTGGTGAACCACTTAATGATGATGTTGGTACTGATGGATTGGGTCCATATGATCCTGGATATCCGGGACCGGATCCGGATGGCACTGAAGGAAACGGAAGACCGGATCAGGGTGAACCGAATTTTGGCATTCTCGATAAAGATGAATCCGATCAGCTTGGCCTTACTGGGTTTCAAATTTTCCCTACTCATACATATGATCTCAATAATGATGAGCACAATTGGCCCGCACTTTCAGTAAATAACCTTCAGGGACAAACTCTGAGTGGCGTTAATCTTGCTAATCTGTTTTCATCTTCTTTGTTCCATATGGTAGGAAGAAATACTTATTCTACTCAAACTGGTCAGGTTCAGGAAACCGGTGAAACTCAGAGGTTTTCAATGGCTCTGATCTTTGGATTGAACACGGACGATTTATTTAGAAGAAAGAAAACTGTTCAGTCTATTTATAATGCTAATTACCATTTTGCCCAGCCTCCTGCAAAACCGATTGTTAAAGCTATTGCTGGTGATCATAAAGTCACTCTTTATTGGGATAACCGTGCCGAATCGACCTTCGATCCTTTCTATCAGAAAGTAAATTTTGAAGGTTATAGGATATATCGGTCTACGGAACCTAATTTTATCGAAGATAAAACGGTTACAGATGCATTTGGTGTTCCTGTCTTCCGTGTCCCGCTTGCTGTGTTCGACCTTGTTGATGGTGTTACGGGGCTGCATCCGATTGATATAAATGGAGCTAAGTTTTACCTTGGTGATGATTCAGGTCTTCAGCATTCCTATGTCGATTCTACTGTTACAAACGGTCAGGTCTATTATTATGCAGTCTGCTCTTATGATCAGGGCTTTGTTCAGACTAATATTGAAGGACAAATTCTAGGAATCCCCCCTTCAGAAACAACCAGTATAATCAAGGTTGATATAAATGGAAATGTTACAACCGATGTAAATACAGCTGTAGCAAATCCTCATGCGGCGGGTGCTGGATATATCGATCCCCAAATTACTAATTTCAAAAAAGTTGGTCCTGCTACTGGTACTGCAGGTATAACTATAGTTGACCCCGATTCCATGAAAGCCTTTAATACATATAGGGTCGAATTTTTAAATAATTCACCCTATAATAATAACCCCTATCCATCATTTCGGATTATTAATTACTCTTTAAATGATACTCTTCAGAAATTTACTCCTTTTTCAGGAAGTAAAATTCAAACTCTAGTATTACAGGGATTCAGTGTAACCTTGACCAATGATTCTTTAGTTACTATTAATTTTTCTAATACCGGGTGGAAATCTGGAAGTAGCAATAATATTATTCAGGTCTCTGACACTGCCTTCGCTGCAGCTTATCAAAGTAAACGGATAGATTATCCCGCTGATTTTGAAATAAGGTTCACTAAACCTCTACAGGGTGATACTTCGTTTCCACAAGGAAGTTTTTTCCAGCCTATTCCTTCAAATATTATTGTTAAAAATGTAACGGAAAATATTGACCATGTACAGTTTATTTTTAATAATAACAATAATGATCAGCAATTCGGTCCGGGTGATGCAATTATTCTTGCTTTTGGAGATTCTACTGGTAAAAGAGCTGTAGATTTTGCAGATTCACATATCGGCTGGGCAATTAAATTAGTTAAGGATACTACAATAAGTGATCCTAAACAACGTCTTCCCCAACCCGGTGATGTTATCAAGTTTACAACTACAAAACCCTACCGAAACGGAGATTATATAGAGTTTACTACTCAAAAAGCAGACTTTAATAGATCTCTGGCGCTTAAAGATTTGGATAAAATTGCAGTGGTTCCAAATCCGTATGTTGGGGCTGCCTCCTGGGAACCTGCATCTGCTACTACCGGACGTGGTGAACGGTTGGTTTACTTCATCCATCTCCCTAATAAATGTACAATCAGGATTTATACTATCAGTGGTAACCTTGTCAAAACACTTTATCGTGATGCACCGTTGACTGATGGACAGGAACCATGGGATTTAACTACAAAAGATGGTATGTCTCTTGCATTTGGTGTCTATATCTTCCATGTGGATGCACCAGGCATAGGTACGAAAATCGGCAAATTTGCTATTATCAAATAAGATGTGAATGACGGAGCAAATATGAAAATTAATATAATTATGATCTTAATTGTGTTTGCATCAGTAACTACTTTCTCCCAGGTATCTAAAGTGGGAACTACTGCAGCTGACTTTCTTGAAATTGGTCCTGGAGCAGTTGCTACCGGTATGGGGGGCGCTTTCGTTAGTGTTGCAAATGATGCATCTGCACTTTATTGGAATCCCTCAGGTATAGCTGACTTTACTAAAAATGAAGTGACAATTTTCCACGCGAATTGGATTGCTTCTACTAATTTCGATTATGCTGCTCTCGTACTTCCTCTTGGCGAAATTGGAAACATCGGCTTTAGCTTTACTTCATTTACGATGGCCGATGAAATGGTAAGAACTGTTGATCTGCCTGAAGGTACAGGTGAATTTTTCAGTGCGGGGGATATTGCTGTTGCTCTTTCATATGCTAGGAAATTAACAGATAGGTTTTCTATCGGGTTCACGGCTAAATATATTCAGGAATCTATTTGGCACGAATCTGCCAGTGCTATTGCAATAGATGCTGGTACAATTTTCAGGACTGATCTTTTTAATGGACTTACTATTGGCGCTTCTCTCTCTAATTTTGGCACACAGATGAAACTATACGGAAGTGATATCAGAACATTCAATAGAGTCAATCCAAACCTCCTTGGTTCCAATAATCAGATACCATATGATGTTGAACTGGATTCTTGGGATCTTCCCTTACTCTTCCAGATTGGGGTTTCAACTAATATTATAAAAAATGATGATTATCGACTATTAATTTCAGTTGATGCACTCCATCCTAATAATAATTATGAAAGTATGAATATTGGAGGACAATTTTCATTTAGGGAGTTTTTATTTATAAGAGGAGGTTTCAGGAATTTATTCCTTGCAGACTCTGAGGGTGGTTTAACTCTTGGAATAGGTGTTAATTCAAAACTCCTTTTTAGTGACGATTTTGTTAGCTTTGATTATGCTTACAGAAATTTTGGAAGGCTTGATAATGTTCATACCCTATCCGTTGATATCAAATTTTAATAATTCATGAATATTAATACGAAAATTAACATATGTATTGGTTTATTCCTTATATGTTCATTTAATACTTATTCACAGAAATCTACAATTGATATTAAATCTGTGGATTCTTCAAGAGGGGATCTTATTCTTGCTGAAGCTGGGTCTAAAAACATAACGGCAAAGGAATTCCTTTATAATTATGAATTCGGTCCTTCCTTTCCTAAGAAAGTAAAAAACTCAAAAGAAGTTTATCTTAATTATATGATAAACGAAAAACTTCTTGCCTCCGATGGTTATTCTCGTTTCATAGATACTTTGCCTGTCGTTAGAGATAACCTTTTTGGCATCGAGACAGACCTCGCTACAGAGGAATTATTTAAAGCTGAAGTGATGAAAGAAGTTAAAATATCTGAAGAGGAAATTAATGCAGCGGTAGGAAAGAAATTAGTAACAATTAATTTAAAGTGGCTCTATGCACCCGATGATGATAGTCTCAGCTATTATACACGGAAAATTGCTTCGGGACTTTCATTTGATTCATTATTTCGGCTTCAGATAAAAGATTCTGTTTTTGAAGACCAGAGAAAATGGGATACTGATCTCTTTAACCTCGAAGAGAAGAGCAGTATGGTTGCTGATCTAATAAAGAACCAAAAAATCGGATCCATCTCCTCTCCCGTGAAAGGCTCTGATGGTTGGTATATTTTCAAAATTGTTAATGTCTGGAAAGAAGTGCTTCCGAATGAGTCTGAACTAAATGAGTTGAAAGAAAAATCTGAAAGAGCTCTTCAAAAAAAACAAATGGATTCTCTCTCTGATAGTTACGTCAAGAAGATTTTTATCAATCAAAATCCACAGATTGTAGGAGAAAGTTTCAATTTTCTCAGGACTTACCTGGCTCAGTATGAAGTTAGTCGTGATAAATTTAAGGACTGGAACTTAAAAAATAAACTGGATATTCTTCAACATCAGATTGATTCATTACATAAGGATATTAATTCTTTAATCTTGGTGGAAATGAAAGATGGATCCTATTCTGTTAAAGATTTTATTGATTGGCTCAGGTATAGGGAACAGGTAATTAAATTTAGTGACAGGGATTTTAACTCATTTTCAGCAAGTGTGGAATCCTATGTCTGGCGTATGGTGCGTGATAATTCGCTTACAAAAATCGCATTTTCCAGAGGATATCAAAATTATAATTCAGTTCGTGAACAGCTCGGCTGGTGGAGAGATAAAATAGTTTATGCTGTCGTTAGGGATGAAATTATTGGCTCGGTTCTTTTAGGCAATACCAATGAACCATTTAAATATGAAAACAAACCTCTTCCGGATGAAGCAAATAAAAAACTGCTTCATAAAGTTCTTGCTCTTAAACAAAAATATAAAATTAAAATAAATCAGGATCTCCTGAAAAAAATAAAAGTTGAAAATGAAAATGATCCGAAAGCTATTGACGTATATGCTGTAAAAAAAGAAGGGATATTTCCTCGTCCGGCATTTCCTTCTATTGATATACTTTGGCAGAATTGGCAATGAAAATTTATGGGTCAATCATATTAATTATGGTCTCCTGTTTCCTTCTCTCATGTGGAGGTCAGGATAAAAATGATCGGAAACATATAATCTATTGGGCAAGTAATAATACTGATGAAATTACATTTGCTGGAAAAATTGTAAGTCATTGGAATAACCGAAATTCTGAAAGCAAAGTAACATTCCAGCCTGTACCTGAAGGACAAAGTAGTGAAGAAGTCATTCTCGCAGCAGTGGTTGGGAATACTACACCCGACATTTATTCTAACATGTGGCAGGGAGATGCTGAACTTTATGCTAGGGCTGGAAAATTGGTTCCTTTAGATACTCTCCCTGGTTTTATGGAATTTATTTCTGCACGATGTGATAGCAGTGTCATTAAAGAAGTCACTTCAATAGATGGACATATATACCAGGTACCTTGGAAAATAAATCCTATCATGCTTATCTGTAATGATAACATGTTCAAAAGTATTGGTTGGCAAACTCCTCCCAAAACATATTCGGACTTCCTAAAAGCAGCCGCTGAAATTAAACAAACTGCTTATTTGAATGGCTACTTGAATAAATGGATTGGCTATAGTGAAGTAATCGAAACATGGTGGCAGCGGCTTTTCGATTTTTATCCTCTGTATTTAGCAGCTTCTGGGGGAGCAAATCTCATTAAGGACAATAAGGTTGTCTTTAATAATAAATATGCGGTAGGTACATTTCAATTTATGAAAACTTTATACGATAATGGCTATTTCCCAAGAGAAAGACTATCAGCCCGGCAGGACCCATTCCTCGCATCCGATATTGCTGTCAGATTTACTGGCCCTTGGGAAATAGTTCATGCAGATAAATTTAAACCTCCGGGTTTTGAATATAGCTTTTCACCATTACCGGTTCCCGATAATAGTAAAAACGCAGCCTATACCTATGGCGATACCAAGAATATAGTAATGTTCACAACTTGTAAAAACAGGCTTGCTGCTTGGGATTTTATTAAAAGTATTGTAAGTGAAAGGGGGGATTATCAGCTGCTCCAGATAACAAACCAGCTTCCAAGAAGAAAGGATCTGACTACAAATCCTTTGTTCTTAGATTATTTAAATAATAACCCTAAAATGAGACCATTCGCTGAACAATCAAAATATGTTCGTGGTCCGGATATCTGTCCTGTCCTGAAGGAAATTTTTGACGCCATTTCCCGTGAATATGAAGCCTGTGTAATATATGGGAAAAAAACTCCTGAGCAGGCTGTAAATGATGCCGCTAAATCTGCTGAAATTATTTTATTGCAGTAGTAAAATGAAGAAATCAAATAATATTACTCCTTATGTTATGATAGCACCTTATATCATACATTTTCTTGTATTTATTACATTTCCTGTTTTATTCTCATTCTTCCTTATGTTCAACCAATGGAATATAATTAGTCCAATGAAATTTATAGGACTGCAGAATTTTTATAAATTGATACATGATGCGCAATTCTTCAGATCATTATTAAATACACTAATTTTTCTTGTTATACACATTCCACTACAGATTATAGTGGCGCTCTTTTTTGCAACTATGCTAAATCAAAAGATCAGGTTCATTGGATTTTTCCGTGCAGCATATTTCCTTCCAGTTGTTGTCTCTGGTGTAGTTATAACAATTTTATGGCAACAGTTATATGGATATGAAACCGGATTACTGAACAGGATACTTACTGGTATTGGTATATCAAAAATCGGCTGGCTTACCAACCCTAACATTGCCATGGGCTCTATTGCCATCATGGCTACCTGGAAAAATGTCGGATTGTATATTGTTCTTTTCCTTGCTGGTCTTCAGACAGTCCCTCATTATCTTTATGAGTCTGCGGATCTAGAGGGTGCCAGTTCTTGGCAGAAGTTTCGCTACATAACTCTTCCAATGATAAATCCTACAATGTTTATGGTAGTTATACTTTCAACCATTGGTGGTTTCTCACTTTTTATTGAACCTTACGTTATGACAGGTGGTGGTCCCCTGAATAGTACACTATCTTCTGTTTTATATATTTATAAGGAAGGGTTTTTCTACTACCATATGGGATACGCTTCAACTTTAGGATTCTTTTTCGCTGGCATTATATTGCTTGTTATATTCTTCCAGAAAAAATATGTTGAAAAGGAGACCGGGTGAAAAAGACATTTATTTACTTAATATTAATTCTGGGATCGGTTGTATTTGTTTATCCATTTATTTGGATGGTTAGTGCATCATTATCTCCTGAAAACGCCATATCGAATTTGATACTTTTGCCAACCTCTCCTTCCCTAAACAATTATTCTCAGGTTCTTGATAAAATCCCTGCTGCCCGTTCCTTGATGAATAGTCTTTTTGTGTCTCTTGTTATAACTGGAGGAGTAATAATCTTTGGCTCTATGGTTGGATACGCATTGTCTCATCTTAAATTTAAAGGAAAGAAAATGCTTTTCTTTATTATAATATTTACTATGACTCTTCCTTTCCAGATTACCCTTATTCCTCAATATATTTTAATGGTAAAATTTCAATGGGTTGACACCTATCTGGCTTTGATCATTCCATATTTCTTGAATGGATTGTCAATAATAATGTTTAATCAATACTTTAAAAGTATTCCGGTGGATTTAATAGATGCAGCCCGCATCGATGGGTGTGGCGAATTCACTATTTTATTTAGAATATTATGGCCCAATGCTCTTCCTGCTATCATTACTGTAGGAATCATTACTTTTATGACTTCATGGAATGAAGTACTTTGGCCAATTATAGTAATAAGGGATGAACATCTTATGACGATGCCTCAGCTTATTACTTTATTCGCGGTTGGAGGAAGAGCCGAATCTCAACTTGGAGTAAAACTTGCTGCTGCAGCCATGTTAGCATTTCCTGTTATTGTTGCATATGCCTTCTTCCAGAAATATTTTATTCAGAGCATGGCTTCAACTGGAATGAAGGAATAATCATGAAACTAACTAAAACAGGAACAATATTAGAAGCTGATCCCAAGAGAGTTCTTCTCCTTCCATTTAACCTTGGGAATGAACTGCGGATCAAAAAGATAATTGATAGAATAATGGGATTAACAGCTGAAAAGACCGATCTCCTGTTCGAAGAAATAAAAAATAAGTATAAGTATAGGCATCATGAATTTGAAAATAAATTATCAGACAATTATTCTCTCTTATCAAAATATATTAGTCAGCCAATTTCCCGGAAGAAAGAATTATTAATAGGTGCATTTTTCAGTAAGGAATATTCAATATGTTCTGCTGCATTGTTCAACCCATCTATAGTCCCTCATCCGGATCAAACCGGATTAAAGAATGGTGAATTAAGATTCATTCTGAGCTTGCGTGCGGTAGGCGAAGGTCATATTTCATCGGTAGAATTTGTTACAGGTATTATTACGGAATCTCTCGAAATAATTTTAGATCAAATCCCACTATACGCAGTTTCTCCTTTTAAAAGGGATACTCGACCTATACTTCCTTATGATGTAGATGATGATATTATCGATTCTAATTACGATATTGAATTCTCAGGGAATGAAAAACTCTCTGAGAGAGTAATATTCCCATTCTCCAAAACAGAATGCAATGGGATTGAAGACGTACGACTGGTTAAATTTCTAAATGACGATGGCTCGTATGTTTATTACGGCACATTCACTGCATATGATGGTCATCGGATCCTATCTGAGTTATTGGAAACAGAAGACTTTAAGAAATTTAAGATTAGGACACTTACAGGGAATGGGGCAAAAGATAAAGGGATGGCTCTATTTCCTGAAGAGATTAATGGTAAGATTTGGATGATCTCACGGCAGGATGGGGAGAATATTTATATTATGAATTCTTATGATATTTATGAATGGAACAATCCTGTTATATTACGTGAACCTGAATATGATTGGGAATTTGTTCAGCTCGGTAACTGCGGCTCACCTGTCAAAACACCTGAGGGGTGGCTTGTGCTGACTCATTCGGTCGGACCGTTAAGAACATATGTCATATCTGCTATATTACTTGATCTTAATAACCCAAATAAATTAATTGGTCATTTGAAAGAACCACTCCTTATACCGGATGAAGAAGAAAGAAACGGATATGTGCCTAATGTAGTTTATACTTGTGGTTCCATGGTATATAATAATAATTTGATTATTCCTTACGCTATGTCTGATTCGGCTACTAGCTTCGCTCATATTCCTCTTAATGATTTGTTAAATACGATGCAGTAATAATTGGCTATTTATGGAGAATAAATGGAAATAGTAAAGTTCAAAAACAATCCTGTCATTACAATAGAAGACCTTCATTTCAGGGCAAATAGTATCTTTAATCCTGGTGCAATTAAATTCAATAATGAATATCTGCTTTTGTGTAGGGTTGAACTACCTGTAGGAAGATCTTCATTTGTATTGGCAAGAAGTAATGATGGTAAAATGTTCAAAGTGGATGATAGTCCGTGCCTTAATCCTGAAGATCATGGCGAATACAATGATCTCACTGATTGGGGGATTGAGGATCCACGTATTATTTATTTTGAAAATAGATATCTAATTACATATACCGGATATTCCCAAAACCTTCCGGTAGTCATGCTCGCTGAAACTATTGATTTTAAGAAATTCAAAATAATTGGACCTGTATCTGAACCTTCAAACAAGGACTCATCAATTTTTCCACAAAAAATAAATGGCTATTATTGGAAAATGGACAGACCATCTTCAGATCCTTATAGTAGTATCTGGGTAAACAAAAGTTCTGATCTTGTTCATTGGGGAGGATTCCGGCGAATGATCAATCCTATTCCAGGTACCTGGGCAGCTGATAAGATTGGTGGTTCTACACCGCCTGTTAAAACAGATGAAGGATGGCTTTTCCTTTTCCATGGAGTAAGAGGTTTCGGCATTAGTAATATCTATAAAATTGGCGTCATGCTTGTTGACATTGATAAACCATGGATCGTTAAAGGTTACTCGCGCGATCCTATTTTAGCTCCTGATAAATTGTATGAGAGGGTGGGGGACGTTCAGAATGTTGTGTTTTCTAATGGATGGATTGTTGAGGATAATGGTGATGTCAAAATATATTATTCGGGAGCTGACACAAACATCTGTCTTGCAGAGACAAGTATAAAATATTTATTATCATTATGTAAATAATAATAATTAGTTAATACCATAAATTCATATGAAACTTACTGCTTCTATCATTCTATTAATAATTGCTGTAATATTCCCTCAATCCTCGTTGGTAAATACTGCCCATCTTGATCACCTGTATCAGGAGATAAAAGTTAATAATAATTCCTTGGGAATAATCCATATTTATGCTGAGGCCCCTGATTATAAATGGGAAGATGCATCAGGTGAGGGTATAGCTTGCGTCGATGATGCCGCAAGGGCTGCCGTATTTTATATGAATTATTATAAACAGACACACGATCGTAATTGTCTGCCCAAAATAAAGAGCATTGTTAATTTTTTGTTTTATATGCACTCAGGTAATGGATTCTTCTATAACTTTATCTGGCAGGATAACACAATTGATACTACATATAAGACAAGCCTGGCCGAACCTAATTGGTGGAGCTGGCGTGCATTATGGGCTCTGGCTGAGGCACGGAATTTTTATCTGAGCACCAACCCGCGCCTTTCTGGGGAAATAAAAGAACATATTGACATAACAATTGATGCTCTTGAAAAATGGCTTCCTAAGGGCAATAATACTGTTGTTTATCATGGTTACGAACTTCCCGCTTGGCTTCCCTTTGAATCGGCATCGGATCAGGCTGCTATTATTATAAAAGCTCTCTCCGCATATTACCGGAACAATAAATCGGAAAATATAAAATCAATCATTGAACACCTATGCACAGGTATCATGAAAATGCAGCAGGGAGATGAATCTACTCCTCCTTATTATGCTTTTCTTAGCTGGCAAAACAGTTGGCATGCTTGGGGAAATAGCCAGGCAGATGCTCTTATAGATGCTGGCAGGGTGTTAAATAACCACGCGTATATAGATGCCGCCGTAAAAGAAATAAAGCATTTCTATCCGTGGCTTATTGAAAAAGGATTCTTTAACGAATTTCATGTAGTTATAAATGAGAAAAATATAACATCATTTTCCGATACAATAAAATTTGCACAGATCGCATATGGAATTAGACCGATAATATATTCCTGTATGAATGCGTATGAAATGTTAAAGGATACCTTTTATCTTAACACTGCCTTAAGTGCCGCTAAATGGTTCTTTAAGAATAACCCGGCCAACTCAATTATGTATGATCCCCAAACTGGAAGGGGATATGATGGCATAATTGCATATGGTAAAATAAATAATAACTCGGGCGCGGAATCTACAATCGAATCCCTCTTCTCTATCCTCCGTCTGGAAAAAGATAAAACTGCAAAGAAAATGCTTTTGAATTTATATAACAAGATGTAAAGAATTATGAACTATGAAAAATATTATCATACACATTGTTCTTCTTTTCGTTTGTATGCAGTTCCTTGCTGATGCCCAACAGGTAAGCATTACCCGTGTTGATCTTATGCCCAATAAACCCTCACCCTATCTAATGCGGAACTGGAAGAATACAGCCCTCGGATACGATTCCCTTGTATATAATTATAATCTAACCGGACAATATCTTCCTTTAATAAAAGATTATTCAAATACAATAAACTATCCTAATCTCGGTAGCTATGGTTTACAGACTGTTGTTGGTTCAACTGTTCCCAATTCCTTTGAGGCCATAAATGTTCTGCCATCTGTCGTTGGCGCCTCTCTGTGTGGAGTCGATAAGTCAAATCAGAATGGAAGAAACTATCCCCTTATGTGCGAGGAATATTTTAATAAACAAAATGGTGAGCTTGTTTATCTTAATAATCCATCTACAATAACTGGTGATGATTGGTGGTATGAGACTATGCCGAATGTTTTCTTTTACCAGCTTAACTATCTTTACCCCAATACAGGCGATTATAATTTCCAGTTTACCTCCGTTGCAGATAGATGGCTCAACGCTGTTAAAGCAATGGGTGGAAAAACTACTCCATGGCACCTGCCCAATATGAATTACCGTGCATGGAATCTTATGAATAATACACCGAACACTTCAAGTGTACCCGAACCTGAAGCATCTGGTGCTATAGCCTGGCTCCTGTATAATGCATATACAAAAACACAAAACAGCAATTACCGGATAGGTGCCGAGTGGTGTCTCGAATACCTTAACTCGCTTCAGTCAAATCCTTCCTATGAACTTCAACTTGGATACGGTGTCTATACCGCCGCCAGGATGAATGCTGAATTAGGCACTAACTATGATATCCCTAAAATGGTAAATTGGTGTTTCGATATAGGTCCCTTAAGAAGTTGGGGCTCCATTGTAGGCAGCTGGGGTGGTTATGATGTATCGGGCTTAATAGGTGAATCCATAAGCAATGATTATGCTTTCATTATGAATACATTTGAACTTGCAGGAGCCGTTGTACCAATGGTTCGATATGATGATCGTTTTGCAAGAGCAGTAGGGAAGTGGATGCTTAATGCTTCTAACTCCGCTCGTCTCCTTTACCCCGATTATCTCCCTGATTCTCTTCAGGATAGCTACTCCTGGGCTCACCAATATGATCCTTCATCTTATATCTCGCATGAGGCAATACGGCAAAACCAGAACGGGGTCTCTCCATTCGCAACAGGCGATGCTATTAGCGGTGGATGGGGACTTACAACACTCGCCCTATATGGTGCATCTCATGTTGGAATTTTTGGTGGTATAATTGATACAACTAATGTTGAAGGAATCCTTAAGCTCGATCTCCTTAAAACCGATTATTACCATGCCCCTGCATATCCTTCATACTTATTTTATAACCCCTTTACCAGTAGCCAGCAAATTCAATTTAACGCTGGCACAGGTCAGCACAATCTTTACGATGCTGTAAGCAATACTTTTCTTCAAAGTAATATTAGCGGAGTTGTAAATATCTCAATCCCGGCTAATTCTGCTGTAATCATTGTTGTTACACCATCTGGGGGTACCCTTATCTATAATCTGAATAAAACGCTATACAACGGTGTTATCATTGATTATAATAACGGACAGGCTGTTAATAATTATCCTCCTAGAATTAAAAGCCTTAGTCCTGACTCTTCTGTTATATTAATAAATAGTTATATAAATGTTTATTGCACTGCTGAAGATAAAGATAATGACTCATTAAACTATATCTGGAGCGCCGGTTCCGGTTCTATCATGAGTTCTGGATCCCAGGTATTATATACTGCTCCCGCTGCTCCTGGCGATTTTCTTATCAGATGTATCGTCGATGATAATCATGGAGGCAGGGATACAGCACAAATTACAATCCACGTTGCCGTATCTATAAACCACCCTCCCGTTATCAATAGGATATATGCCAACCCAAGGAAAATAAATCTTGGCTCTCCTTCAATATTAAAATGCTTTGCTTCTGATCAGGATAATGATACATTATATTATTCATGGAGTTCCTCGGTAGGAAATTTTACCGGCTCCGGTTCTGCCATTACATGGAATGCTCCTTCCACTGCTGGCAACTATTATGTTGCCTGCACTGTCTCTGATAACCATGGTGGTTCAATCAAAGACAGCCTGGGGGTTGAAGTAAGAGATCTCTCAATAATACAGACAGGACTCCTCATCGCCTACTTTCCCTTCTCCGGTAATGCCAATGATTCCAGTGTCTATCATAATAATGGATTCGCTTATAACGTTACTCTTGTTCCCGATAGATTCAATAACCCCAACAGAGCATATTCTTTTGACGGTTCTACCTCATATATCTCCGTCGCTAATAATGCAACCCTGAATTTTCAGAATGCCATCACTCTAAATTTCTGGATGAAGGTGGGTATGTTTTATGACCGGGAACAATATCCTGTTTCTCATGGCAATTGGCAGAATAGATGGAAAGTTTCAATTACAAATCAAAGAGTCAGATGGACAGTTAAAACCACCACAGGTACTAAGGATCTTGATTCTGAAACTCTCCTCACGCTCGATTCCCTCTATATGGTTACCTGTCTTTATGATGGTGCCGATTATGAAATATATATAAATGGACAGTTGGATGCCTTCACTACCTTTAGTGGTACTATCCTCACTTCACCTGTTAATCTGACTATGGGACAGGATCTTCCCGGTGATTATAATTATAATTTTAACGGTGTTCTTGATGATATTAGAATCTATAATTTTGGTCTTCCCCTAGATAAGATTCAAAGCTTTTATGATATCCCTACATCAGTTAATGATAACACCCCCCTTATTCCGTTAAAGAGCATCCTTTATCAAAACTACCCCAACCCTTTTAATCCTTCTACCACCATTAGCTTTAGCCTTGATAAAAGCACTCACGTTACTCTCGATATTTTTAATACTCTCGGTCAAAGGGTTGTCCGTTTAATCAATGATCCTCTTACTCCTGGCTTTCATAAGACTGTTTGGAATGCTTCTGAATATTCCAGTGGAATATATATATGTTCTTTAACCGCTGGAGATAAAGTCTTTTATCAGAAACTAATTTTGCTGAAATAATTATGCCTGCTAATATGAGTAAAATAAACCTGCTTAATGATAATTGGGAATTCTCCCTTAATAAAAAATGCCGCCCTCCGGCTAATAATATTAAAGCGGGTACTTGGTATAAAGCTATTGTTCCGGGTACAATCCATACTGATCTTCTTAATAACAAATTGATACCCGATCCCTTCTATGCGGATAATGAAAACCAACTCCAATGGATTGGGGAAATGGATTGGGATTATAGAACCACCTTCGATCTTCATAAAACAATTGATCTGTCAAAGCCTGTCTTTATTAAATTCAATGGAATTGATACGATAGCAGAAATCAACCTTAATGGTGAATCTATTGGTGCCGCATCCAATATGTTTTGCTCATATGAATTTGAAATCTCCCGCTTATTAAAAAAGAAAAATAACAAACTCCTTGTCAGTTTCACTTCCCCATATCAATATGCACGCTTAACTGAAAGTAAATATGGTAAACTTCATGTAGCCCTTAATTCGGAACGTGTATATATAAGGAAAGCGCAGTATTCGTTCGGATGGGATTGGGGACCCTCCTTCGCCACATCTGGTTTATGGCGTCAGGTTTCCCTATACCAGATTAATGATGCTCATATTGAACACTTCACATTCAATACCCTCTCCCTGCATGGTAATTCGGCAAAACTGGAAATAAAATCTGAAATAAGTAATCCTCTTAACAAAAATTTAACTCTGCAAATTATTCTTAACTCTCCTTCTTCTTCCTATGAAAAAGAAATCGAAGTTATAGAGAATCCTTTAACCCATAATTTCGTAATTGATAACCCATCTCTTTGGTGGCCCGTTGGATATGGAAACCCCGCTCTCTATAACCTCTCTCTGCGTTTAATGGAAGGTAAAACCCTGCTTGACGAAAAGAACTCCAAAGTCGGCATTAGGACAATTGATCTTCAACTAAAAAACGAAGATAAAAATACCTTTAGATTTATTATTAATGGTAGGAATATATTTGCCCGAGGAGCCGATTGGATTCCGTCTGATAGCTTCATTCCACGAACTACCAATGAAAAATATAGGCGCCTGCTAGAATTCGCTAAGTCCGGTAATATGAATATGTTAAGGATTTGGGGCGGCGGTTTCTATGAAAATGATATCTTCTACGAACTTTGCGATGAACTTGGAATCCTCGTGTGGCAGGACTTTATGTTCGCCTGTGCCCCATATCCTGAGTATCAGGAGTTCATCGAAAATATTTCAAATGAGTTCCGTCAGAATATTAAACGACTTCAGAACCACCCATCTCTTGCCATCTGGTGCGGCAATAATGAAAATGAATGGAACTGGCAGCGTGAAAGTGGAAGTAACTATAAAGAAATGCCCGGCTATAAAATCTATCATCAGATAATTCCAGGTATCCTAAATAGGCTTGATCCGCAGCGTCCCTATTGGCCTGCAACTCCCTTCGGTTTTGAGGATGATCCCAACTCGGTTCTAAGCGGTAACAGGCACCAGTGGGAAATCTGGAGTATGTGGAAAGATTATAACAAAGTCGCAGATGATAACAGCCTATTCGTTTCAGAGTTTGGATTCCAGGGTCCTGCAGATAAGTCTACTCTCGAAGAATCGATCCCTCTGCAGGATCGTAACCCGCAGAGTGAGGTCTTTGAATTCCATAATAAACAAGTTAATGGGAATGAGCGTATATTCCGTTTCATGGCTGAACACCTTCCTGTAAGAACCGGATGGGACGACTTTATATTCCTTGCACGGCTTAACCAGGGCTTTGCTCTTAAAACTTGCCTGCAGCACTGGCGTTCTAATTATCCCGTTACTAATGGGTCCCTTATCTGGCAGTTAAATGACTGCTGGCCTGTTACTAGCTGGGCTGTAATCGATTCTAACTCTATTCCCAAACCTGCATTCTATTTTGTTAAGAATATCTTTAATCAGCAGATAATTACATTTACTAAGAGCGAAACAAGTGTTGAAGTCATCCTTATTAACAATGCGTTTGAAACATTCCGTGGCATCGTAAAAACTCAGATTGTTAACCTTGCCAAAGGTAAAGTTGAATTTGTCGAGAAAAAAAATATTAAACTCAAAGGAGATAAACGCATGCCCGTCGTCTCCATATCAGGATTTGCCTCAATTGCAGACGGAACTTCAGTTATTATTACTTCTATTTATGATCATGAAAGCAATATGATTCATCGTAATTATTACGCAGGCAAGGAATGGAAACATATCTCACTTCCCAAACCTGAATTATCCTTAAAAAAATTAAATGATTCTTCCCTGCAGCTTGAAACAGATAAACCCGCTTTCTTCGTTACTCTTTCATCAGATGGACTCGTCTTTAACGATAATTCCTTTATCCTTCTTCCCGGCGAAAAGGA
>JARLHD010000040.1 GCA_031292435.1 Ignavibacteriaceae bacterium | reverse complement strand
TCTCAATAATCTTTCCACCCACCTCTGAATTGCTTTTCTGTATTGCTGATACCACATCCGATGTAGCAACATTAAAAGCTCTCAGCTTAACAGGATCGATATCCACCTGGTACTGCTTCACAAATCCGCCGATAGATGCAACCTCCGACACTCCCTCAACTGATGATAATTTGTATCTCACATACCAGTCCTGTATCGATCGCAAAGTTCCAAGGTCATACTTCTTGCTGTCAAGTGTGTACCAGAATATATGTCCCACTCCCGTCCCGTCAGGACCAAGTGTAGGAGTAACACCTCCGGGCAATTGCGACTGAACCGTACTCAACCTCTCAAGCACCCTTGTCCTTGCAAAATACAGATCGGTGTTGTCATTGAATATTACGAACACAAAAGACATCCCGAACATTGAAGTTGCCCTTACTGCCTTAACCTCCGGCAGACCTTGCAATGCCGATACAAGAGGATACGTTACCTGGTCCTCAACTATCTGTGGACTCCTCCCCATGTACTCCGTAAAAACAATAACCTGGTTTTCCGATAAGTCAGGGATAGCATCAACAGGTAAGTTCACTGCGCAGTAAATTCCATACCCAACCAGCAGCACATAAGCAAACAAAACGATAAGTCTGTTCTTACTGCTCCAATCGATTATCTTCTCTATCATTATATAAACTCCGGTTTAGAAAATAAATTTCCAAACATAATTGCACAAAAATATTATTAAGGTTTGTCGGGATGTAACTATCCCTTCGAATGAACCGGAGAAGGAGTTAAATCAGAAGTATGGAATTGAAAAGATATAAGTTATTGCTTAATAACCCTGGTGGTGAAGTATCTGCATAAGGAACAGAAGATAGATATGAACAAAAAGAACAATCAACCGGACAAATCATCACAACACCGGATGAATGAAAATTCATCTCGGTATCAAATGATAAGAAATTGTCCTTAACCTTTTTATCAAAGGTTTCCGTATGGCAGCAGTTCCCCATAGCCAGCCTCAGACCGGTAATCTCTGACGACTTGCTATGCTGGCAGGAACCTTTGCACATAGTGCACTTAGTATTTACCGAAACCGTTCCCATCATCTTGCAGATGTGAATAGTAAGCGGCAGTCCCGTAGTAGAAACCAGGAACAAAATGCAGAAGGATAGTATAATTATTCTTTTTGTCATATCTGAGAACGAAAATATAAATAGTTTAAATATTAAACACAAGAATTAAACTATACCCCTATTACACCATCCCGCTAATTAAAGTACTATCACATAAAAAAAATAGTGCGAATTTGCGTCATTTTAAATCCCCTTCCCGAACGACTTCTGAAGCCGAGATGAGCGAGAGATGAACGACTCTATAGCGACTCAGTACACCAATAGCTCCCCCTCCCCTCCGAATGTCTCATATTTGAGAATTATAATAAATAATACCCCTTCTCTTGTAATTCATAGCACATTTTCATTATATTATATCGTTATGCGATAATCCTATTCTACATAGTTCCAAATTAAAAGGTTCTTAGAAAAAATAGTTAAGAAAATTGTTACAGATTAAAAAAACCTATCAAAGTATAATAAAGCTGGACTAAATCAATATTAGCTGGAATAGTGATCATTATTCGACTTCAACAAAAAGCTATTTTCATATTATTTGAGGTATGTAAATGGAAAATCAAAAATATGCTAATGTTCAAATTCAATGCAAGAAATGTGGTAATCTCTATATTGGACCATTTCACGGATCAAAATGCCCTTATTGTGGACATTGCCCGGATCATATAAGTATAATTGAACGCCTTATTATGTTTTTTATACCTATCGTCGGTGTTGTATTAATACTTATAGATCTTTCTAATCCAGTTGAAACAAAACAAAGAATCGAAGCAACTCTTTGGGGATTTGCATTCTATATAATCCTTGCTTTAGTTGCGAAATAGGTAAAGTTATAAACTGTTTATATCTATAAAATGTAATTAATTAGAATGATTTTGGTAAAAATCATCATCGTTAAAATAT
The DNA here is from genome assembly GCA_031292435.1 of Ignavibacteriaceae bacterium. Lineage (GTDB taxonomy): Bacteria > Bacteroidota > Ignavibacteria > Ignavibacteriales > Ignavibacteriaceae > Fen-1301. The sequence continues at coordinate 8,786 of JARLHD010000040.1, read as the reverse complement.
TAGATGTATAAAAAACAAACCTTTAAGAATGATGCCTAATTTGAAATGTGATTCTTTGAAAATAAACGAACCAGAGTTAGTAAAAAACATTATTCATGCTTTTATTGAGTTTGCAGACAAAATGGAAAATATTTATCAGCTTAATGTTAAAAATGGCAAATATTTTTCTCTGGCTTCTAATATTTCTAGAATACAATCAGGTGCCGGATGGTACGTAATTGTAGATGATAAAAAATATCCGCTTTATATAGGGACTGCTTCTAACCTTAATAAGCGTTTAAACACTAACAGTGGGAGTCTAGATAATTTCAACAATCAAAATAGAAAAACGGACTCTATTCGCAATTTTATAAAAAAATATAATAGCCTTGGATTAATATCAAAATTATTTGTAATAATAATTTATGAAAATGACCTTAGGGAATGGATGAAAACTATATGTACAAATAATATAACTAATCCTTTGACTCCACTTGATAGAAATAATATTGAGAAAATTATAAGTATTTATAGAAGTAATATCTTTAATTATAAAGCTATTCTTTATAAATGAAAACAAAAGAGTGGATTAAAATACTGAATGCTAAAGATCCCGATGAATCTGTCTGCGTTCATGTGGGTAGTTGAGGATGTAATTGGACAGGCAAAAGAAATAGGTAAAAAAATAAACAAAAAGGAAGCACAACAAGTTTTGGAAGATGTCGAGAGAAAATTCAATTCAGAATTTGGAATATCTTGGGAGACTATTAATAGGGGTATCGAAGAATTAATCAATAATAAAAATAAAAAAATAATTAGTGGGCCATTGAAATCAATACTCTTTTCTCTTTAAACTTAAACTTATCCATTATATATTTAATTATATCCTTTCTTTATTTGTTTTGATAAGGTGAAAACTATGAAAAAAGATAAGTTAATATTTGCTATCACTTTGGAAGATTTACAAAGCGAAGCACTAGAAAAAATCGGTAGAATATTAACCGATGATGAAATCCAAATTGCAAAAGATGGTTTAGAGAATGGTTTACTAACGGATATTGACACTATTTATAATACCATATTCTTTGAAATGATACTCAAATGATTTTAGAAAGTAAAAAGTTAAGTCCAGCTGATTTATTAACCTCTCAATTTCTGGACAGAGCCAGGGAATTGCAGTCAAATATTGAATTAATTAAAGTACTGAAATCACGGACTTATCATATAGGTGAGGCTAATGTTTTAGTGCGTGCTTCTTCAGAGGGTAATAGACGATATTTTTTTGGAATAAATTATATTACCGTCGAAGAAATAGCTAATCTTGATAATCCTTTTATTGCTTTCATTTGCGGATCAATAGATGATGTAGTCATAATACCAGCCAGATTCCTTTTCAATCATTTGAGCAAAATTAGCCATGACAGGAATGGTGAATACAAGATCAATATTGATAAAGATTTAAATATTGTTTTAGCCGGAAGAAATCATAGAATCGATTGTCATGAATTCATAAACAATTGGAAACTTCTTTTAATACCCACAAATATTCAATCAGTAACCAAAAATACTGTCGAAGATAGTTTACATTCAATTTTACAAGGTCGTCTTTTAGAGATAGGGAATATTCGTGGGTATAAAACATATTGCCCGGACAAATCAAAACTATTTAACGAGAAGAAATTAGAAAATATTTCTACTCTTGAAACTTGCCCGCAATTACAGTTTTCCGAATATAATTTACTTAGACAAATAGATGTCCTATGGTTTAAATACCGTGGTAACAATTTTATTCCTGAATATGCATTTGAGATTGAACTATCAACAGGTATCTGGTCAGGAGTTGGAAGAATGGCAACTTTATTAGACTACAAGGATGTTTCCTTCTATGTTATTTCTAATGACTCCAAGAAGTATAAGCAAGTTATCAACTCATTTTCTGAATATAAAGATCGATATAAGTTAATCCCAAATAAAGATATCGGGGAACTCTATTCGGCTGAACTAAATTTACTAGAATTAAGAAAAGATATCGGTTTATAGACTTAAAAAGACTCCATTAAGATATTATACTCGTGGTATAACCATGAAATTCATTTTGTTAATTATATTGTTCCTCACAAAAAATGAATGCATTTATAGCCAATACTGATTACAATTGGTACAAATATCTCTCCTCAAAAAAGGATTTGGACGAAGCAAATTTCTGGCGTCCTACTGGCAATGCACCGCTTGCTACACTCTCTCAAGGTGAACCATTATTTTTTAAGCTGAAGAAAGACTATGGAAACATGATAGTTGGCTTTGGGCTTTTTGTATTGTATAAACGAATAAAATTTGGTGAGGCTTGGGAAATCTTTGGTGATAAGAATGGAGCAGAATCATTGGAGATAATGTGGCAGCGAATAGCTCATTATGCTCCTATTAACCATCATAGTCCTCCTAATTTGAATCACGAAATCGGATGTATCTTACTTACATCTCCTATATTTTTACCTGAAGAGATGTGGATAAAGGGACCAAATGACTGGCCTCCTAATATTCAAGCCGGCAAATATTATGATACCACTATCGGGGAAGGGAAGAGGATATTTGCCGAATGTATGGAACGGGTACACTTACTTCATATTGGAGAACAAGCCAATTATAACATTAACAAAGTTGCAGAACAAATACCTCGGTATGGTCCGGGACAGCTAATTTATCCGCGTCTGGGACAAGGTTCTTTTAGGTTTGCAGTTGAAAAGGCATATCAGCAATGTGCTGTAACTAAAGAGCATTCTATCCCGGCACTTGAAGCCGCACATATAATACCTTATTCACAAGGTGGAATTCATGAAGTTCAAAATGGTTTACTTTTAAGAGCAGATATCCATAAGCTTTTTGATGCAGGATATGTGACAATAACTCCGGACCATCAATTCAAAGTTAGTGAACATCTCAAAAGCGAATACCATAATGGTAGGATTTATTATGAAATGAACGGAAGCAAAATTTGGTATCCAGGAAATCCTGCAGAAGCACCAAGAATAGAAAATCTAGAGTATCATCAAAAGTATATTTTCTTGGATAACCTCTTATGAACAGCTCTATCAAAAATTGTCCATTTTGTAAAAATCAAATACCTATTCATTCAGATATTTGTCCTGTTTGTAAAATGGTGTTGGTTGAACGAATAATTACAAATTTTAATCAAACTATAATACCTCAACATAACCCTAGCTCTAAAGAAAAAGAACCTGAAGTAAAGGGAACTCCTAAACAAACTTCAGGACCTGAGATAAAGGAAACTTATAAACAAGATCCAGAACCAGAAAGCAATAACCGGACAAAACCAGTCGAAGATCCGGATCAGAATTATTTTAATTATATAATAAGCCCAAAGTTTGATAAATATTATAATATCATTAAAAAACGAAAGGTAATTATTCTTTCGATTTTGGTAGTAATTATAGCTTTTGTTTTTTTTATTAATCATAAGTCTGGAAATACATCTGTAGAGACCATTAATGAAAATGAGAATAGTATTAATTTACCAGAAAAATATTATTCTAATGGTCATGTGTTTGAGAGCAACAGATATTCTCTTCAAGGCCAAGGGTTACTCAATATTAAAAATGGTACTTCCTACGATGCAGTTGCAAAACTAGTAAATATTGCCACACACAAATCTGTATTAACCATTTATATCAGACGCAATTCAGATCTCAACATTGAAAAGATAAATGATGGCAATTATCGCTTATATTTTGTGTTAGGAAAAAACTATGACGAAAACCAAAATATATTTCTTGAAGACTGTTCTTATTCAGTTTTTGAAGAAGTATTTAATTTCATTACATACTCTAATGAAGTTGAGGGAGGAGAAAATATTAATTATTCATTGTTTGAGGTAACACTTCATCCAGTTATCGGTGGTACAGCGAGAACTAATACCGTCTCTAAAGAAGAATTTATATCTTTATAATATTTGTAAGTAATAATATCAATGAATCCCAAACCCTTCCCATGGTATTACTTCCGAACCTTTACCAAACCCCAAAGTACATTTGAATTACTTCTGAATAATGAAAATTATTTCAGCTATGGCTTTATATATATTCTGATACCTTTAATCGGTTATTCATTGATTTTTATATTCCTAATTATTAGGGGAGGAGCCTTATGCTGGTATTGTCTTAAAATATTTACACATAATATTTTGTTTCCAAAAATGTAATATCGGATTAGAAACTCTCTATGGATACAAGAACCAATTTATGTAATTCAGATATACAGAAAATATTGAATGAATTAAATTCTAAATTATCTGCAAATCCTATTTCAAAAATGAATTATTACTTTAATCCTATTGAAATCAAGGATATTATGACTAATGATTCAAATATCTTTATTAAGTTGCAAAATATTTCTGACAATATGTGTTTCTATCTAGGATTGTATGATAGACCCCGCTTAATATTCATTGAGGAAGAATCAGTGAATTCTAATATTAAAAAAAGGATTTTTACTTGTGGTCCAAATGGAACAATACAGACATATGAGAATGAGCATGAAAGAGATTTCGCTGGACTTTATAGTGGGGATTTTCAAAATCAGTTAGTAATGGTTGTATGGAAAAAAGGTTATACTATTATTAACATATTAGGAATATTAGCGCATGAAATAACTCACCATTTTATGAAACAACATAATATTTACCAACCCGACGAACGAGAAAACGAAATATTTACGGATATATCAGCAATTTATTTAGGTTTCGGTCATTTGTTATATCCGGCATATAAACAAATAACGTATTATAAAGATCGGGCAACTCACAAAAGAACGATTGGTTATATCACTCCAAATACAATTTTAAAAGCCATTTCAATTGTGTGTGAAATGAAAAAATGGAATTCCCAAGAGGTAATCGATCTTTTTGATGATGATTCCGACAGATTTAAGATATTTTTATTATTATTAAAATATAGATACAAGCTATTAAAAAATAAATTATCATTCTATCTAACTCGAGTTAAATCAAGAAGACAAGATTTCAAAATTCATAAAGTATCTCTTAAATTAGAAAACATTCAAGATGGATATGAAAAAATTAAAATTATAATGAGGGATACATCAAAATTTAACAATAAAAATATTTCAAAAGACGATGGCGAATTCTTAGTAAATCTTACAAACGATATCTTTAGTTTAAATACTGAGGAAATAATAAAAGTGAATATCGGAAAAGTAAAAGATTCTAAAATCGCTTTGAGAGAAATAAACAAAGAGATATATAATAGTACGGAACAATTAGAAAAGAAAATTAATATCTGGTTAGTACGTTTACAGAAAATTATAAAGTAATCACATTGAACTGAATCCGCTTCCTCTGGTATTTCGAATCTTTATTAAACCCCCAAGGCGTCCTACTATCACCGCACGGCTTGCTACTCTCTCTCTTGGTGAACCATTATTTTTCAAATTGAAGCAGGCATACAACAATATGATTGTCGGCTTTGGGCTTTTTGTAATGTATAGACCTATCAAATTTGGTGAGGCTTGGGCGGTCTTCGGTGATAAGAATGGAGCAGAATCATTGGAGATAATGTGGCAGCGAATAGCTCATTATGCTCCTATTAACCATCATAGTCCTCCTAATTTGAATCATGAAATCGGATGTATCCTGCTTACTTCTCCAGTATTTTTTCCTCAAGAGATGTGGATTCAAGGACCAAATGACTGGCCTCCTAATATTCAATCAGGCAAATATTACGATACAACTATCAGGGAAGGGAAGAGGATATGGGATCAAAGTATGGAACGGATTCAATTCCTGCAATTAGGACAACAAGCAAATTATAACATCAACAAAGTTGAAGAACAAATACCCCGGTATGGTCCGGGACAGCTAATTTATCCGCGTCTGGGTCAGGGATCATTTAGATTCGCAGTTGAACAGGCTTATCAGCAGTGTGCTGTAACTAAAGAGAATTCTATACCGGCACTTGAAGCCGCCCATATTAAACCTTATAGCCTGGGTGGTTTTCATGAAGTCAATAATGGATTACTCCTGCGCGCAGATATCCACAAACTATTCGATAAAGGATATGTTACAATCACTCCCGATTACTATTTCAAAGTCAGTGATCATCTCAACAGTGAATACCATAACGGCAAGATATATTACGAAATGAACTCCCGCAAAATCTCCCTCCCGGATAATCCTTCAGATAGACCAAATCGTGAAAATCTGGAATACCATCAAAAGCATATTTACGAAAAAAACTATGTCAATATGGAAGTACCATGAGAAAATTGACCGTAACATTAATCATTATTGCATCATTTAATCTGTATGGTCAATTTGTTGCAGAAGATGATTGGCCGATATCATTTAAAAATCAATTTAATCAATCAATTTGCACCTTTCCGATGGTTAAAAATTCTAAATAATATCCTTGTATTTTGTCGCAAATATTTGCTAAATTTGCGACAATAATAAGGACTAATAATGCCATTAAGCATTGAAATACAAATACTTAACAAAATCAAAAAAGCCAGGAGGGGGTCGCTATTTTTTGTCGATAATTTTATCACAATTGGAAATACAAAAGCCACTGGTAAGGCTCTCGAAAGATTAGTAAAATCTGGCGAGTTGAAAAGGGTAGCTGCTGGCATTTATGTTAGGCAGGAAATAGATCCAATAATTGGACCTGTTACTCCGGAAATAGGAGCAATAGTAAAAGCAATAGCAAAACGCGATAGAGCCCGCATAGTCCCAACTGGTATATATGCGCTTAATCAATTAGGTTTATCGAATCAAATCCCTCTGAATATAATTTATCTTACAGATGGTGCTGCACGCAAAATAAAAATCGGCAAACGTACAATTACTTTTAAGAAAACAGCCCCCAAAAACCTTACGGCTATAGGTGAAATCAGCAAATTAGTAATTCAAGCACTTAGAACTATCGGTAAAGATAAAGTTAATGAAGAAGAAATTGAAAAAATCCAACGCTTGCTTAAAAAAGAAAAACTCACTCACTTGCAGAATGATATAAGATCAGCACCTGAGTGGATAAGGAAAATAATGATAACTGTTCTCAAAGAAGATATTAAATGAATAAGGCTGTTATTAAAGAATGGTTAAACCTACCTAACCAAACACAACAGAATATTTTTATAGAGATCAGTAATAAAACTGGTTTGCCTCCGGCTGCCGTTGAGAAAGATTGGTGGGTTGTACGTACCCTGGAGTTAGTCTTTAAATTGGATGTTGGACTGCATACTGTTTTCAAAGGAGGTACCTCTTTAAGTAAAGCTTGGGGTTTGATTGATCGCTTTTCTGAAGATATTGACCTGGCTTTAGATCGGAAGTATTTGGGCTTTGAGGGGAAATTATCACCTTCACAAGTAAAAAAACTAAGAGAACATTCTCATGACTATATCTTAGAAAAGTTTTCCCCGCAACTTATGAAGATATTTCAGGAAGCTGATTTTGTGGATGTAAGGATTATACCTGAAGAGGCTACTTCTAATGACCAGGATCCTCTTATTATTGTAGTTAATTATCCAAGTGTAACGGAAAAATCTAAATATTTACAACCAAGAGTATTACTTGAAATTGGAAGTCGTTCTTTAATGGAACCTCACACCCTAAGATCATTTACTTCACTTGTCGGTGAATATTATAAAGGACAACCATTTGCTGATCTGGATATTTCAATACCAACGGTAAATCCTGAGCGAACCTTCCTTGAAAAAATATTTTTGTTACATGAAGAATTTCAAAAACCTCTCGATAAGATTCGCATAGACAGGTTAAGCAGACATTTATATGATATAGAAAGAATAATGGATACGGCATTTGAGGTAAAAGCATTAACTGATAAAAATTTATTTACTAATATTATTGAACACCGAAAAACTATTACTCCGATTCGGGGTATTGATTATAATAATCATGCTCCGGATAAAATAAATTTTATTCCACCTGATTCAATTAAAGAAGAATGGGAGAAGGATTATAGGCAAATGCAAGAAAATATGATATACAAAGATTCTCTACCGTTTAATAAGCTTTTGGAACGGTTAGCTTCTCTGAATAATAAAATCAATAAATTAAAATTTCTAGAAGAGTAGCCAAGTTTCATATGTATATTTATCTTGTGCATCAATAACTGCAACAATTGCTTCAACTTCATCAACAATTCAACGACTGCAATAACTTCATCAGCAACTGCAATAGCTGCAACAACAACTTCATATGCAACTGCATCAATAGCTAATATCTTACTTACATCTCCTATATTTTTACCTGAAGAGATGTGGATTCAGGGACCAAATGACTGGCCCCCTAATATTCAGGCTGGTAAATATTATGATACGGATGTAAAGGAAGGAAGACGAATATGGAACGAAACCATGGAGCGGGTTCATTTACTTCATATTGGAGAACAAGCCAATTATAACATCAACAAAGTTGCAGAACAAATACCCCGGTATGGTCCGGGACAGGTAATTTACCCGCGTCTGGGACAAGGTTCTTTTCGGTTTGCAGTTGAACTCGCTTATCAGCAATGTGCTGTTACTAAAGAGCATTCCATACCGGCACTTGAGGCAGCCCATATTAAACCCTATAGCCTGGGAGGTTTTCATGAAGTCAATAATGGATTACTCCTGCGCGCAGATATCCACAAACTATTCGATAAAGGATATGTAACCATCACCCCCGATTACTATTTCAAAGTCAGTGAACACCTCGAAAGCGAATACCATAACGGCAAGATCTATTACGAAATGAACTCCCGCAAAATCTCCCTCCC
>JARLHD010000039.1 GCA_031292435.1 Ignavibacteriaceae bacterium | reverse complement strand
TGTCAAAAACCAGATTATTCCCCAGGGTTGGGTTCACATTATTCCTCACCCTAATTGCTAAGTTACCGCTTTTATTTTAACTATAAAAATACCTCCTAACCGTTTTGTTTTTTGATAGTGTTTTTCTTCCTGTACGATTCTCCTTTGATTGTAATTTGATGTGCATTATGAGCTATTCTGTCCATAATGGCGTTAGCCATTACCGGATCAGGAAAGATTCCCATCCAGTCACCGATTACCCTATTAGAAGTGAAGATTGTTGATCGCTGCTGATATCTGTCATCAACAATACTGTAAAGGTATTCGGCTAACTGGGGGGAGATTTTCTTAAAAGCAAAATCATCTATTACCAGTAGATCGGATTTCGATAATGTTCTGATTAAATAGTTTATTTTATTGGATAGTTCTGCTTTTGCTATCTCAGAGATCAGGTTTGCAAAACTATAGAAGGATACCTTAAGGTTTTTTCTACAGGCAAGATGAGCAAGTGCTTTGGCAAGGTGTGTTTTTCCTACTCCTGTAGAACCAACCAGGAAGACATTCTCTGCTTTCTCAATAAATCTTAAGGTTGCAAGTTCTCTTATCTGCACGGCATTTATAGAGGCGTTGGCTCTGAAGTCAAATGTTTCAAGAGTTTGATTTCCCTTAAGTCCGGCACTGGTTAACAGGCGTTCTATTTTTCTGTTTCTTCTTAACTCAAGTTCATCATCTAAAAGAAGTGATAAGAGCTCTGTATATGCAAGTTCTCCTTCATCTGCCTGTTTTAATCTTTGTTCCAGGGTATCTATTATTCCTGCGAGTTTAAGATTACTGAGCTGCTCTTTGATTTGTGCATAGTTGGACATAAATATTTATCCTATTCGTTATTGTTAATAAAATAATTTATTGGACGTACAAACTGTAATGTGTTATCTGATATAACTAACTGCAATGAGGTTTCATCTTCCTGGCTCAAGAGTTTTAATATTACATTCTTAAAATCCCTCGGATGATAACTTGTTAGTTCATTTATGCAGATTAATGCTGCTTCCTCTACAACCTTGCTGCTATAGTTCTTGGCTACAGATATTATTCCCTGTGCTCGTCTCATGTTAACAAATGCATGAGGAGCAAGTATTTTCTCTATAAGGTTTCTCAAATTCATTCCGCTTATTCTTTCTGCTTCACGCAACAGGTAAGCTGGTAGGTTTCCATCTAACGCTTTCTGTATATTTTCAGGGAAGTCATCATAATCAGTCTGCCTGTTGTTCTTGGGAATGAGGTGTTGTTTTATCAGTTCTTCATTATAATAAATCTCAACTGTCCGGGATTTTGCCTTAACGAAGAGGGTCTTTCCTACATATTGGTAAGGTACACTATAGGACTTTTTATTTATCTGGATAAAACAATCAGGATGCACCTTTACCTGCTTCCATTCAGAGATTTCATATTCCACCTCCGGCAATGGAAGCAAGATGAGTTGTTCAACTTCTGTAAAAAATTCATAAGGTTTTAATTGTGTTGTCCCATGTTTTCTCTGACCATAATCTTTTATTAGCCATTCTTTTATCTGGTGATTTGCCTCTGTAATAGTAATTGAAGGATTTATTGCAAACATTTTCTTAAACTCCTCTCTTATGGTGGGAACATCCCGTTCAACTTTTCCTTTGTCCTTTGGTTTTGCAGGACGGCAGGGATTTATAAAGGTGCCATAGTGTAATCCCATTTCCGCATAGCTACGGTTTATCTTTGGCTCATAAAGATCCGGCTTTATTACTCCTGCTTTCAGGTTATCCAAGGATAAAGTCTTTGTTACTCCCCCAAAGAACCGGAACATCTTTATATGAGATTCTACAAAACTCTTCTGATCCTGCTTAAATACAAACTCTGCAAATTTATGACGGGATGAACAGAGGGTACCGATAAAAGCATAGACAACAGATTTTCTACCGGAAAGTGGATTTAACATCTTTCCAACCTCACCATAATCGATCTGTATCTCATGACCCGGCTTCTGTTCTATCCTGCAGGTTATGCCAAGTTCTTTCCTGAGATTATGAGTTCTCAGGAACCGCTTAAAACTGCTTAGACTTGTTTCTTCCTTTATATCATGTTTTCTAATAATTACTTCATATACGGATTTGATCTTTAGTCTGTTCTGTTTGTTTATCAGAAAATCTTTGATCTCATCGATATATGGTTCAAAAATGATTTGTTTGTCTGATGGTTTCCGGGACTTCTCTGCTATCGAAAGCAATTTGTCTACCGACAATGTTTCTCCTTCGCCAAGATCTTCCTGCCTGATAAGAGATATATACTTCCTGATTGTTTTCCGGTCACGACCGGTAACCCTGGATATTTCACTGATACTTTGCCCGTCCCTGATCCTTCTGATTATGTCGGATAATTCCATTATTACTACCTTTTTGTAGGACACCTTTACTCCTTATTGTCGTTTTAAGGAACAAAAATGCCAATGATTTGAATAAGATTTACTTATTTAAGGGTGAGGAATCATGTGGACCTGAAACTGAGGAATCATCTGACCCTGAAACTGGGGAATCATGTGGACCCAGAACTGAGGAATCATGTGAACCTGTAACTGGGGAATGATGTGAACTTTTTAGCTATTTACCTGGGGAATGAAGTGGTTGCCGACATCATATGATTTGAGAAGTTCTTTTTCTTCCTGGCTTGTTTCTCCTTTTCCCTTTAATATTTTTCCACCCTGTTTTATGCTTTCTAATAATTCGTTAAACTTTTTCTTTTCCATTGAATCTCTTTTTTCGACAATTATACTAAATAATTTTATTTGGTATTATTTAAAATAGTTTTTCTTTATTTCTTATCCACTATAGATATTTTTTGGTCGTAACCTCTGGTATTACGATTAATATCATTCATTTGCTTTTTTAATTCGTCTCGTAAATTACTATCTGTTTTCCCAATAAGTAAAATAAAAAAAGATCCTGGCCAATATTTGAATTGATGAGCTTGCCCAATAAGTCTTTGAAATTCCGAAGTCTTATTTAAGTCTTTCTTGATTTCAATTGCTACTTTTTCAGCTATAACAATATCTGCTACAGCTCTACCATATGCATATTGAGCAGTAATAATTAACTCTGGAAGTGAGTCATGTAAGAAGTTATATAAAGAAGATTCGTATTCCTTTTCAGTTTTGCATTCTGGAGGACACCAATCACCTATTAACTGTTTGGTAATCCCAATAGGATTCCAGTATTTGAATTTTAATGATATAAGACTTAACATCTATTTTTCCTTAAAATAGGAATTAAATTACATATTTCCTTTATCATGATATTGAATCTTCGACAATTTTTATTTCTTCTGCTGTTAGATTGTAGAGTTGGTAAACTGCGAGATTGATTTTGTCTTCATGGTAGTCTATGCGGGATTGGATTTGATCTATCTGGGTTTGTAGAGTGGCGGATTGTTTTTCTTTGTACAATTTGAGAAGATTATCTGAATTTTTGATTATTTCATTTCGCTGATTCAGTTCAACTGCATTATACTCAGGAACAGGAAAAGACTTTAAGGTTTTAGTATTTATTTTAGGAAAGGCGTCTCTATCAAGGTTTACATTATTTGATTTAACATATGACACACACAGTTTAGAGTTAATTATTCCAAGGAAAAACCTACAATCTATATTATCTTTAATAGGTTTGAGAGTAATAATATCCGTATTGCAGATGTAAACTTCTTTTACAAATACAGCGTCTAAATATTTATTAGATACTATCCGTTGAATTAATATTCTATCTCCAGAGAAAAGATCCATTGAACGTGGTTCAGCTAAATGTATTCCATATTTAACCCAATTTTTATCCCATTTCAAATTATACTTTTTTACATGTCTAGCTCTCAACAATTTCACATATGAACCATCCACTTTATAGTCTGATTCGAAGAGTTTATTCTTAGAATCCTTACTTTTCTGAGGAGGTTTACCCTTACCCACTTGATAAAGTTTAGCACCAAAATTTAGTGTGAAATAGTCTTTAAGTTGATTTGTGACCCTCAGATTAGTTGTCTCTCTAAATGATAGAGAAATATCATCCTTTGAATCGTCTGTTATAATAAGTTTATTGTAAGCCCATTCATTCTTGCTAAATTTATTCAATCTTTCATCTATTGATTTTATATTTCGATCGATAGCTCTAACTTTTGTTGATTTAGGGGATGAAGAACGTTCATTTTTCTTGGCAATAATAACTAATGTATCTACTACTGCGCTTTCAAATACTTTAAAGACATTATTCAATTCAAGAACATGATTATTTTGAAATAAAAACTTTCTTAACTTTTTATCATACTCAGTGGACAGCCAATAATTAGGAATAATAAATCCAATTCGTCCTATCGAATTAATGAGTTTAAAAGCACATTCAATAAACAAACCATAAGTATTAATCTGATATTCTGCTGTTGTATAATGGTTAAAAAAGTATCCGATTTCAGCTTCATTCAATTGACCAATTTTTGCCTGAATATAAGGCGGGTTGCCGATTATGGCATCGAAGCCGCCTTTGGCAAAGACATTAGGGAAAGCGTTCTGCCAATTAAAGGGTTTTACTTTCCTGTCTTCGCCGAAATCTAATTCGGTATCGTAGAAATCTGTATCTATAAGACTGTTACCGGATTTGATATTATCAT
>JARLHD010000334.1 GCA_031292435.1 Ignavibacteriaceae bacterium | reverse complement strand
GTTTGTTATAAGCAAACCTGTACCGGACTGGCTATTATTACTGTTCCTTGTATTAAATATATCAGAAGCGCGGAGAGTCAATGATAATGTTTTATGGAGCAGGAGGAGTTTTGCCCCTGCATCCATTGACCAGTCAGGTTTTGTTTTTTCCTGAACAGTATAAGAAGCGGAAGAATAATTTATATTTGTTTCAAATTTCAGATTACTAAAAGAAAGCATGGAATAAAGAGATGAGCCCCAACTTGTTCCCCCATTCTGTATGCCAATACCTGTATATTTTGATTTATTTGCAGAAAAAGAAGGTTCAAGATCGAGACATTTGAATAAATTTTTACTTAAGAAAATTCTAATACTGTAAACGTTCTGACCAGAGACATTGGCAAATGTTGTTTTAGTTATACCAGGAGAAACAGGAATTATAAGTGAACTTATTAAATCTCTCCCAATATTATAATTACTCCAAAAGTTCAATACTGTACCATTATCCAGGAACATATAATGGATTGAGTAATTTTTATTTGAACCGGCTTTCAGTTCGGGATTACCTGTTATAATATTAGTAGTATCAGAATAATCGGTAAATGGATTTAACTGATAATTCTGAGGGAAACTTGTGGAATTGGAATAACCAAATCCTATGTTATGACCCCGGGCAATATCTGTGGAAATATTAATAATTGGGTCAAAACTTACCAAGTTATATCTAAAAGAATTATTGAGAGTATTATTATTAACAACCGAGTACTTCAGATTTGAATTTATCCTAAATGTATATTGAAAATTCATAATTGTCCCTGATACTCCTGAACTAATCATATGAGTGTTATCATAATTGTGCTGCCTGATTTTTTTATTGTCAAGTTCAGTATTCCCAGCTATTAGAGAGTTATATTGGAAATAATCACTATTCATCAACATTCCTTTATAAGCACCCATATAACCAGCCGAAAAGTTGAAATATTGATTGAACATATTATTGTATGTAATGCCCCAGTTAATAAATTTATTAGTATTATCAGAAATGTCATTTCCTGAAATACTTGTATCTGTAAGGGTTTGATATGACAATAAGTTCTGAGAGTCATAATTATTTTCAATATTCATATGGTTGTTTGAAAAAGCGAAACTTGCTGTCAGGCGGTTTCCTTTTCCACTCATTGGTTTCGTAAATGTAATACCAGTGGTAAATAATTTGAGCAAATTCTTTGAAAAGTCACTGTTGTGATAGTCATTTCCGGAATAGATATTTTCATAATTTTTATTGGTTGAATTATATCCCTCGTTGTATTGGATAGTATTACGAATTAAATAATCGTTTGGAAGATTAAGAGTTGCATTTAAAGCAAATCTATTGGCTATATCCCTATTTTCAGTTTCTGAAGACTGATTCATAATGCCAGTAGAATTTTGGAATGTTAACTGCCGCACCAGAGAATTACTTAAAGTATGGTCTGAATAACCATTGATATAATTTATACCCGTAGAAAATGTAGGGGAATTATAGCGTCCACTGATGTTGCCATTATATTTGTTATCAGAATTACCCCCCATAGTTGTATTACCAGTGTAACTCGACTTGTTATTCTTTTTAGGCACAATATTAATTATGCCTGCCGGGGCGCTAACTCCATATTCTGCTTCAGGGTTAATAACAAGTTCAAATTTATCAATTTCATCGACAGACATAAGTTTAAGGTCTTCGACAGATTCTATACCTGAATATCTTCCAGGCATTCCATTTACATAAATGACAGCGCCGGAGTTTCCCATGAGGGTTATATTCTGCTCATCAAAATCGATATGAACCATGGGAGTATTTTCGAGAAGTTCGAAAGCATTAACTCCCCAATCTTTATCGGGATTTATGGTTATTATATTTTTATTATCCTTGTCGTAGACGATCCTTTCTTTCTGGGCAATAACCTGGACTTCCTCCTTGGTTATTTTTAAAGGCATCAACATAAGTGTATCAATTCTTAATTCACTTTTAAACTTGTTCAGAATAATATTTTTGCGCGTCCGCGGCTGGTAACCGATAAGAGATACTTTAGCTTTATAGACACCAAATGGAATATTATTTAAGAGGAATTTTCCCAGGCTATCAGATTCAGATCCGAAAACAATGGTTGAATCTTTTACAGAGGTAATAATAAAAGAGGCGAATTGAAGAGGATTATTTGTTACTTTATCAAATATTCTTCCACTAATCTTACCTGATATTATGTTTTTGTCAATTTGCTGGGCTGAAGTTTGATGAATATACACAACGAATAGGAGAATAAAAATAGCAGATATGAAAGTGCGTGGTAATGTATTCATAAAATTTCTAAAAGACCACAAGTTAAAGTATTTCAAGAGTGGAAACTGATTGGAGTCTTATCCTGTTCACCTTTAACCAAACATTGACATAAGTACATTTAAATTTAAGTTATATTCATTCAATACTCAAAATAAAAAGAGAATAAGGTATGGGGCGGGTTGGAATTCAGGGGGAGTGAGGGGGGCGATATTTATTAAAAGGGATTTTATAGATATTGTTATTATTTCAATGCGAAATGTTTTACAATGAAAGATATTAAAACAATTAAATTTAATGTATCTAAAAGTTCAGGGGAGGTTAGCGGACTTTTGCAGTTACCAAAGAATTATAAAGCACTCCTGCTATTTGCACATGGGGCGGGGGCTCCGATGAATCATCCTTTTATGAATAATATGGCTAATCTGCTTGCGGAGGAGCTGATAGGAACTTTAAGATATAATTTTCCTTATACTGAAAAGAAGGTTAAAAGAATTGATCCTTTACCAATATTATTGGCAACTGTAAAGGCGGCTGCTGTTGCGGGCAATGAGTTTGCAGGGGAAATGCCAATGCTGGCAGGAGGCAAGTCGATGGGAGGAAGGATGACTTCGCAGGCAGCGGCGTCTAATCTTCTTGAGGGTGTTAGGGGGCTGGTATTTTTTGGATTTCCTTTACACGCACCGGGAAAGGAGTCGACTGAAAGGGCAGAGCATTTATTTAAGGTAAATGTACCGATGCTTTTTCTACAGGGAACGAGGGATAAGCTTGCCAACCCTGATCTGCTGAAGCCGATTATTACAAAGCTTGGGAAAAAAGCTGAGCTTAATATGATTGAGGGAGCGGATCATTCATTTCATTTATTGAAGAGTGCGGTCAAATCTGATGATGAAGTTCTTAAGGAGTTGGCTAAGAAGGTAAGGGACTGGATAGACAATATAAAGTAGTTGGTATTAAGGTCAGACACCGAAGAGTTTTTTGAAGTCGTCGTTATTGAGTTCGTCCTGCCGTTTTTGTTCTTCATCTTCAGGGGAGCGGGGCATAATGGATTTGGAAAAATCTTCAGAGGAAATACAATCG
>JARLHD010000333.1 GCA_031292435.1 Ignavibacteriaceae bacterium | reverse complement strand
TAATTAGTTCAAAATAAAACGATGAAAAGAAATATAAGGATCTTAATATTCAGTTGCCTGTTTTTTAGCTTCTATGCCTGTAAGACTGCCCCTAAAAATATCCCGCATTATACCATTTCCAAAGAATTTAAAAGCGATACGCTTACAACGGTTGACGTTCATATCGCCAACCGGTTAACAACAGCTCAACTGCTGCTAATAGCCGGAAAATTAAAAACAGACAGCGCGCAAATAAAAAACCTCGCGATCCATTTCCTGTTGCCCGGCAATACAGATATCAGCGCAGGCGATAACAGTTACTATGCGATAATAAAATATTTAGCGGACGCACAGGTTAAGCCAACCGATTCATTAAAAGATGATAATGGTATCGCGCTGCGCCTTAAACTATTTGGATTGGACAGCGCGAAGGCCCATACGTTACTTTCACAACAACCGGTGCTAATTACCGGTAAAAATGTGCTCGGCAAATTTGTAGATGATTACGCCAAAACGCTTATAATTCCGTTTAAGGACCCCACCGACAAACGTGATCAGCTTTTTGTAATTGAAGTGGATGGGTTAGGTAACATCGTTTCTTCTACTGTTCCCGAGAAAATAGTAGATGGTGGCGTTGAAAAATGGATGGTAGATAAAAACGGCGACTATATCACAATTAAAGACAGCGTGCTTGCGCAATATCCTTCAAATGGCTTGGGATTGCCGTTTAATAGTATAAGATCGGGGATATGATGCATTTGGGGATATAATTTATTGAATTGTGACCAATCTTTTGTCTGTGTCCCCACAGACAACCGACGGAAAGGTCACAAAAATTTATGAATACAAAATGCTGTTTCCAAAGCTATATAGCTTTGGATGGACTAGCCTTGCTAATTTATAGATTTTTACTCATAAAATTTTGAACTTTTCGGGATAAACTCCAAAAGAAGTTTCAAAGTTATTAGATGCCCATTGTCTCATTTGATCTGATGAAAATTTCGATGAAAGCCATTCGTAGTTAAAAGTAAAAGGGCCCTCTTCAATAATCCATTTTCTCACCATATCATAAGACGCGTTCCATGCATAAAAATCATTAAATGTTTCGTCGATCTGTTTTTCAGTATAATTCTCAATTGCTGAATGATATACGTTACCATGAACATCATCAATAAATAGAGCTTTATGTTTTTCAAACAATTGATAAACCTCTGATAAGTTGACTGTGTTTCCTTTAATGTTTGCAAAATTCATCCCGGGCCAACAGAATAGTTGTGGATGTTTGAATTTATCTTCCTGAAAACGTAAAAATTTTGAAAAGAACAATCTTATCGGAAGATTTTCCGATGAATACTTGTAAAGTACTTCCTGTTTGAGTAACTCCTTAATTACCGGCTCTTTTTTTATCCAATGAAGAATGAAAGTGGCACTATCATAAGGAGAAAAGCAACTTATTGATTTGGCTAATATTGCACCGATGGTAATATACTCCTCTTTTGAATAGTTACGAATCATTGTCTTTAAGTTGCTATGCCTATCTCGTATCATTTGGCATAGAAGAAGGAAACGATATCCTGGGTCATTTAAAATTACAAATGATTCGTATTGCGTAATGTCAAAAGGAAATCCGTCTGTTGGATTAATAGCAATATCACATACCAATAAGAACAAACCTATTAATGGATCATCTGTCCTTAAAGGTGTTGACTCACCAATAATACGTAAGAAAAGATCGAAAGCTTCAACATAAATTCCTTTAAGCATTCCAGCTTTTTCAAAATCATTTAAATCCTCTTTACCATTAAATGCACGACTTAGATATTGTAACTGAGAAAACCTAGCTTGGCCTTCAAATATCGCCTTTGTCCCAATTGGAGGGATCCCGTTAGGAGAGCCATGATAAAAGCTTCGAACTTTTTTCTCCCGAAGTGTTATAAACCCCTCGTCCCATTTTTTTATATTAGGTAGAAATGAAAATTCTTTGTCAAACGTACTTCCTAACGTCCATATTGCCGAAGCCCACATCATGTGATATGAATGACCCCAACATTCAAAATATGGATTATTGGCAATGATGGACATTCTTTTATGATCAAAAGCTATTTGCCCAGCAAATTCAATATCGTGCCAATAGTTTTAAATTTTATTAACGTACATATCCCCAACGTTTAAACTATCGAACTTTTTAATGGACTTAAACGCGCCATTGTTATTCAACAAAGTTTTCAGGTACTTGTGAACGATATGTGTCTGTGCTGGGAATTTTAGACTTGATATGAATCCGAAATTCGACCCGACATGTTGCCACCAGTGAATAGTTTCATGCAGATATGTTGAAAATGCCTGAATTTGATTGTTTGAATGTGAACCTGATCCATATAGTCCAGCTGTGGCACTATCTAATTCACGATGGATGTCTTCCCTTAATCTCAGGACAAATTGCATAGGATTATAAATACCTCTTGAATTAGTCCCATTAATAGGTGATGATAGCAATTCATCAGCATATTCAGGAGTTAATAATAAATTTGGATTTAGGTCAATCATAACTGAAAAATTG
>JARLHD010000332.1 GCA_031292435.1 Ignavibacteriaceae bacterium | reverse complement strand
TGGTGGGAGCATCATGGACCGTAACACTATTACCAGTTTTATCAGCTTTATTGTACGGTTGATACTTTGATTTGAAGCCTTTGAAGGGAAGATCTTTACCTACTACATTTATTAAGAAGGTAAGTAATGAGTCAAGGAATATCATAGAACGGGATTTTCCCCTTCCTGATTCACCTATGACAAGGATTGATTGCGACATTGTACTCCTGGTTTAGATTTGAGATGTGAACTTAAAGTTTATTTGTTTGTAAGTCAATAGATTACAGCAAATATTTAATGTAATACTTTCAGTAAATATGTTAAGTTGATAAAATATAAGGGATTAAAGGTATGAAATAGTTTGCAGATGATTTAATGAATCAGGTAAAGCATGGGTATTAGCCATACTTATGCCTGAAAGAAGATCATTATTCGTTGTCTGACCTCTCTGATTGTTCTGGATTAACTTCGATAGGTATCTTTTCATATGTATTGATAAGTCTTTGAATAGAGTATTTAGTTACCCTACGCATTTGTATATACATCAGTACATTCAATAATATTAGTAAGATAATAACTATGTCTGTTGGATCTATGCTCTGGAACAATAAGATAACTCTCCTTTAATCCCTTATTTTAGGTATTAGTTTTTGAATATGTTAAATAATTTACTTAGTTGAATTGTTTTAATTGGTTTATCAAGTATATCCTTGCTATTAGTGAAGCTCTGTGTGATTGAGTCATACAGGTTCATCTTGGAGCATGGTTCACCTGGTTTAACATAGTAGATGCTTTCCTTTGAATCTATTCTACTGCAAGCCTGGACAATAGGTGTAGTACCTATTCTGGTTCTGGGAGCAGACCTCAATATCCTACCGATTTCATGATTCAGTTCTTCGGTAGACATCATGGAAGTAGTAAGTTCATTATATATTTCAGTGAACTCAACTGCCTCTGCTTCTTTCTTATTGAGGTATTCTGTGGCTTTACCATAAACGGTATTGAAGCCTGATAATAGTGACTGTTCAAACACTCCCTCTGCATTAAAGATTGTCAAGTTAGTACAAGCAGAAGCGTTCTGACCTGTGTATATTTTGACGATTGGTTTTTGAATATCGAGGGCATATATCATACCGATTACACTCTGGAATCCAGGAACAGAATTCGCGACTTTAGCTTCTATGGCTATTCTGCCGAAAGCTGTATTTCTTTCACCACCTTCATTATCGTTAATGACTTCGACCTGAGTCTTTACAGTGATGTTTTCTTCGTTACCATCATAAGCAATGGCATCCAAGAACGGTTGAATATAAGTACGTGGAGAATTGAAGTTTATAGATCCATTTTCTTTTACATAGATTTTGGATCCAAGTACGTCTGATAGGTTCATAGTGACCTTTTGTTTATTTGTGGATATTGGTTATTTAAGATTTGATTAAGAAGTCTTATAGAGGCTTGTTTAAGGGAAGCTCGTAACTCTATACAGTTAAAGTGCTTGCAAAAACCCTTGTTAAACGTGAGAACAAAAATATTAGTATGTGTTTCATTTATCAATAGGGGAATACCTGAATTTTTCTCGTATTGAAGAAAATAATTCAAATAGCCAAAGGGAATAAGTTTTACCCTATTCCCCCTGATTTGGGAGTTATCGTTCCTTTAAGGCATTACGAGTGTCAGAGATAAACTTATCCCTGGCAACCGCAGAACTGAATTCTGCTCGTTGATACTCTCCGTTAATAGTATAGCTGATGAAATAGGTGTAACAGAAGTAAGTTTTAGAAATTAATTGAAACATAATAAGCTCCATGCTCTTTTGTTAATGATAGTTGGTTGTTTAATTGCTCGAATTGAGGTTGGGACAT
>JARLHD010000331.1 GCA_031292435.1 Ignavibacteriaceae bacterium | reverse complement strand
TTTCATCAGTTCTGCATACAAGCCATTCTAAACATTAAACTTACCTTTATGCAATTAAGTTTCATTAGTGTGTTTCGCTGATTACCTTATTTTTATTATATCATTTAGACATATCATATTTTCGAAAAGTTTAATTTTTAAAAAGCCCGGTAAACCCGGGGTTTCTTTTGTCATGCAATCTGTCTTCCCCATATTCCTTTATAAAATCATTCACCCGCCAACTCCTTAAATAGGTAAAATTAATGAATCAAGTGGATGTGCTATCTTCGTTTGTTTCCTCTATTTGTTCATCGTAAATTAAATTCTAATTATATAATTCAAAAGGGGTTTATTTTAATTCCTAAAGACTATTATATTATATTCTAACAATTGGGTTTTTCCTTATGAAAATTTCGGTACCATGTTACAGCATCTTAATTTTGTTATCAATATTGAGTTTTAATAAGTTGTCCCTTCCCCAGCAAAAGGATACTGCCAGCGTTATAAAAAATGAAGTTGTCGTAACAGCAGGTATTGTCCCGGTTTCAGTTTCTGAAGTCCCGCGAAGTATTTCCATAATCAGACTTGATGATATCATTAACTCCCCGGTTCAGGATCTTCAGGATTTGCTCTCATATGTGCCTGGAGTGGACGTAAGAGCCCGTGGGCTCGAAGGCGTCCAGGCAGATGTTAGTATAAGGGGCGGCTCTTTTGAACAAACTTTAATTCTGCTCGATGGTGTTAAACTTAATGATCCGCAGACAGGTCACCATAATATGAACCTGCCCGTTAATATGAGCGATATTGAACGTGTCGAAATCCTTAAAGGACCTGCTTCAAGTATTTATGGACCGGATGCCCTTGCAGGTGTTGTAAATTTTATAACTAAAAAAGGAAATAATAGTGAATTATCTGCTAATCTTACAGGTGGATCTTTTGGGTTCTTGAATGGCGGACTCTCTGTTCATGTCCCATATGTTGAATCAGATAATATGCTCTCAATATCCAAAACGAAATCTGATGGCTATATGCATAACACAAATTTTGATATAACAACTTTTTATTACAAAACTAATGTTCCTTTTAATGAAGGTAGTGCTAAAGTTATAGTTGGCTATACTGAAAAATCTTTCGGTGCTAATGGATTTTATACTACTCTATTTCCTAACCAATGGGAACAAACTAAAACGCTTTTGGTTTCCTCTTCAGCCGATTATTCCTTCGGTCAGATTAAGCTCACTCCAAAAGTATTCTGGAGAAATAATAAGGATCACTATCTCCTCGATTACACTAATCCCTCTTTTTATTTGAACGATCATCAGACAAATTCATACGGCGCTGAATTGCAGTCTTTATTTTTAACTGGTATAGGTAGCATTGAATTTGGCGGTGATTTTAATATCGATAATATAAATAGTACAAATCTCGGTATTCACAACAGAAGGGAAGGAGGTATCTCCGCAGAATATGTTACTTCCCCCATCGAAAACTTTAAAATCTTGTTAAATGGATTCGCTTATAATTATGATGATTATGGCTGGAAACTCATCCCCGGAATAGATCTGGTATATCAATTTTCAGATTATTTTAACTGCTATACTACTTTCGGAAAATCTTTCAGGATTCCTTCATATACTGAACTCTATTATAATAGCCCCGCTCAGAAGGGTAATTCATCCCTCCTCCCGGAAGAAGCACTGACTTATGAAGCAGGTCTAAATTATAATGCTGCTGCTATCTCTGGAAATATTGGCTTGTTTTTACGTGATGGGAAAAACCTGATTGATTGGGTAAAAGGTGTAAATGATAATTTCTGGCTTGCGCGTAATGTAGCTTCAATAAATACTTATGGGTTTGATATGGGCCTTACATACCGTCCATTGTTTAATGATGATTCTTTTGTCAAAAAAATAAGTCTTAACTATACTTATCTTACGTCAAATTTTAATGAGCCAAATCTTCTCTCACAATATATTCTCGATCATCTTAGGCATCAGGTAATCATAGAAATCTCTCATAGTCTGGCTTATGAAATTTTATTCAATTGGGCCTTCAGGTATGAGAATAGATATAACTTTGAGAATTACTTTATAACTGATCTCAAACTATCCAGGTCCTATAATAATTTTAACTTGTCTCTCTCAGTCTTGAATCTATTTAATAAATCCTATATGGACCTCAGCGGTATACCCCTCCCCGGAAGATGGATACAGGCTGGCATAAGTGTCAAAGTAAATAATTTTTAAGTTCTAAAACTTTAGTTCTTCTTTTACTTCTTTGAATGCTTTTATAGCAAAGTCAAGATCATCTTTGGAATGAGCTGCCGAAATCTGAACCCTTATTCTCGCTGTCCCTTTTGGTACAACAGGATAAAAGAATCCTATTACATAAACTCCTTTTTCTAACATCCGTGAAGCAACTTTCTGTGCAAGTACTGCATCTCCAAGCATGATAGGAACAATAGGATGAACTCCATCCTTAATACTTAATCCCGCTTTCTTAATATTCTCACGGAAATATTTTGTATTCTCTTCAAGGTTATCTCTTAAATGCGTTGTTGAACTAAGCATTTCTAAAACTTTTATTGATCCTGCAACAATACTCGGAGCAACTGTATTAGAAAATAAATATGGTCTCGATCGCTGCCTCAGCAGCTCAATTATTTCTTTCCTTCCGCTCGTATATCCTCCGCTGGCACCGCCCAGCGCTTTTCCTAATGTCCCTGTAATTATATCGATCCTTCCCATTACATCATTATACTCATGAGTACCTCGTCCTTGTTTTCCCATAAATCCTACGGCATGGGAATCATCCACCATCACCATTGCCCCGTATTTATCAGCTAAATTACATATCCCTTTTAAGTTTGCAATAAAACCATCCATCGAAAACACACCGTCTGTAGCAATTAACTTAATCCTGGTTGAAGATGCCTCTTTAAGTTTAGCTTCCAGGTCATTCATATCATTGTTCTTGTATCTGAATCGCTGTGCCTTGCATAATCTGATCCCGTCGATTATGCTCGCATGGTTCAGTTCATCACTTATTATAGCATCTTCTTCAGAGAGTATCGTTTCGAATAGCCCTCCGTTGGCATCAAAGCATGAGGTGTAAAGTATCGAATCTTCCGTTCCGAGGAATTCAGCTATTTTCTTTTCTAACTCCTTGTGGATTTCCTGTGTCCCGCATATAAATCTCACGGATGATAATCCATAACCCCATGCCTCATAGCTTTTACGTGCCGCTTCAATAATTTCTTTATTGTCCGCAAGCCCGAGATAATTGTTCGCACACATATTCAGTACATCTTTATTAACAGCCTTTATATGCGCACTCTGAGGACTCCCGATTACTCTCTCATTTTTGAATAATCCCTCTGCTTTTATTGAATCTATAATATTCTGATAATGATTTTTTGCATCTGTATTCATATCTATGCCTTTTCCCATTCAAGTATTATTTTTCCGGAATTTCCTGTTGCCATTAAATCAAATCCTTCTATGAAATTTTCAAAATCAAAATGATGCGTAATTACAGGAGTTATATCAAGTCCCGATTGCGTCATTGCCTGCATTTTGTACCATGTCTCAAACATTTCCCTGCCATATATCCCCTTCAGATTTAACCCGTTAAATATTACCTTGTCCCAATTAACTCCTGCCATTGCAGGTAATAATCCAAGTAATGCAATTTTCCCTCCATGGAACATAACATCGATCATGCTGTTAAGAGCTTGGGGGTTGCCCGACATTTCAAGCCCCACATCAAATCCTTCCTTCATATCAAGTTCTCTCATTACATCCGGAAGCTTTTCCTTTGTCACATCAACTGTTCTTGTCACCCCCATCTTTTTCGCTAGATTTAATCTGTAAGGATTAATATCAGTAATTACAACTTTTCTTGCACCCGCATGCAAGGCTATTGCTGATGCCATTACTCCAATCGGACCCGCACCTGTTATCAGTACATCTTCTCCTAATAAATCAAATGATAACGCCGTATGCGTTGCATTACCGAATGGATCAAATATTGACTGAATATCCAAAGGAATATCTGGTGCACTGTGCCATACATTCGTAACAGGTATGCAAAGATATTCTGCAAAACATCCGGGACGGTTAACGCCAACTCCCATTGTATTTGGACATAAATGTCTTCTCCCTGCTCTGCAGTTTCTGCAATGACCGCATA
Organism: Ignavibacteriaceae bacterium; assembly: GCA_031292435.1. Classification (GTDB taxonomy): domain Bacteria; phylum Bacteroidota; class Ignavibacteria; order Ignavibacteriales; family Ignavibacteriaceae; genus Fen-1301. The sequence goes on along the minus strand of JARLHD010000331.1, from coordinate 13,900 downwards.
CAAGGTGTCCTTCTCCGCTTACTATATCTCCAATCTTAACATCCTGAACATTACTCCCATATGCTGCAACTTCTCCGACATATTCGTGCCCGGTAACCATCGGTACCGGTATTGTCTTCTGCGCCCATTCATCCCAGTTATATATATGAATGTCAGTTCCGCATATTGCCGTTTTTTTAATCTTGATCAGTACGTCGTTTATACCTGGTTCCGGAACTGGCACTTTATCAAGCCATAATCCGGGTTTGGAAAACTTCTTAACAAGAGCTTTCATTTTTGACATATAATTTCCTTAATACTTTATAATAATTACTTAAAATTAGAAATTTATACCCTCTCTTCAAAAGAAAGGCTGTCCTGGGACAGCCTTTATAATTTTCTATTTACTCATATCCGGATATGGAGGATGATTTGGCAGCTTAGGTGGATTATTTTTCAACTCAAGCAATGCTTCATCTATTGCCCTGTTTAACTGCTGATCAATTCCTTCAAATTCAAGTGCCGGATCATTATCGATCACTATATCCGGGTCCACTCCGTGCCCTTCCATTATCCATTCTTTTCCGTCAAGGTCATATCGGGAGAATTCCGGTCTGTTCAAAAAACCGCCGTCTACAATTGGTAGTGTCCCTCTGATTCCTGTTACCCCTCCCCATGTTCTTTTTCCAATAAGTTTTCCCATATGATATTCTTTAACCCTGTATGGGAAAATATCTCCGTCTGATGCTGAAAACTCATCTATTAAAAATACATTTGGTCCGACATGCGTTCCTCCGGGATCAAACCTCGGAGCGCTGTTCCGGGTTATTGTTATCATCGCTGCTTCCCGTTTCAGTCTTTCAATAATAATAGGTGAAACATTGCCCCCCCCATTCCCCCTGTCATCAATTATCAATGCCTCTTTCCGGAGTTGTGGATAATAATATTTCATAAATTCATTTAATCCGGGAACTCCCATATCCGGAATATGTATGTAGCCTACACGACCATTTGATGCCTTATCAACTTTATCAATATTGTTCTGAACCCAGTTGTAATAATAAAGCTCATGCTCATCACCTGTTGGAATAACAACTGTTTCATGGCTCCCGGCTTCCTTAGGTTCTGAGTTAACTTTTAATGTAACCTGCTTGTCAGCCATGTTTACCAGTGGTTCATAAATATCATTAAGTTTATTCACGGGTTTATTGTTAATCGCAATTATGTAATCTCCTTCATTAACGTCAACTCCAATTTCTGTCAGTGGAGAGCGCGTTTCTTTATCCCAGTTCTGCCCCTTTAATATTTTTACTATTTTATAATATTTTGTAACCGGGTCCCTTTCTAACTTGGCACCCAGCAAACCAAGCTTAATTCTTTCTGCTTTTGGATAGCCACCTCCTCCGACATAAGCATGACCGATATTTAACTCACTTATCATTTCTCCTATTATATATGTCAGATCGGCACGGTGGTTCACATATTTTACTAACGGTTCATATTTATCCTTCATTGCCTTCCAGTCTACACCATGCATATTTGGAGCAAAAAAGAAGTCCCGCATCTGCCTCCATGACTCATTAAATATCTGCTGCCATTCGGCATATCGGTCAAGGTTCATTTTCATGTCCGAAACATTTAACTTTTCTTTCAGCTCAACTTTCTGGAAAGGGAGGTCAATTATAAAATAATTATTGTTTTGGGAGATTAGCATTTTTTTCTGGTCTGCTGATATCTCAAACCCGTTTATTTCTCCAAGTTCGCTTTCCTTTCTTTTTTCAAAATCAAACATTACTAATTGAGACTTGCTTTCATTACTCCCTCTTCTTATATAATAAAGTTTATTACCTGCCGCTTCCAAACCATAGTAGTTTGACCCTGCCATTGGAATTTCAACAATTCTTGTCTGGATTCCTTCCTCATCAACTTTAATATCATGATTCTCTGCTTTCTCTTTCACTTCCTTTTTATCAGATTCTTTCTTATCAGTTGATTTCTTATCACTTTCTCCGTTTGTTTTCACCTCGTCGCTCTGGGGTTCAAATGGTGATTTAGTATCTTTGCCTAATGTTATAAGATATATTTTTGCCATGTCCTGGTAGATCTGGTTAAATTCAGTTTGACCGAATTTTGGTGCGAAATTCCTTTCCGACACAACAAATAAATATTTCCCGTCACTGCTGAATACAGGTATTTCTGAATCGTACCATCCGTCTGTAACAGCGATATTCTTTTTTGTCTCTAAAGAATAAATAAAAATATTCTGCATCATCTTTTCTTCAGGTTTTGCATACGCTATCCATTTGCTGTCGGGGGACCATGAATAATCTGTGATTTCAAATGCAGTAGCTGTAACTATGGTTGTGATTTCCTTGGAATCAATATCAACATATTGCAAACGCTGTTTCCTGTCTCCCCATAAAATCTTTTTACTGTCGGGTGACCAGTAAATCTGATATTTATAAACATCTCCGTTTTCGGTTATCCGTTTCGGTTCTGATTTTCCATCCTGTGCAATTATATATATTTCATCCTCCCCGGATGCATCGGAAATGAATGCAATCCATTTACCATCGGGTGACCATTTCGAATCTCTTTCATGGACATTTGATGTATTGGTAAGATTCCTTATGTTACCGTTCTTTGCAGGTACCGTAAACACATCTCCCCTCGCACCGAATAAAGCTCGGTTTCCATCAGGAGAGATCTCAAAATTTGTAATTTCTTTGCTTACATCAATAAGCTTCCCTCTCCCAATTGCGAAATCTTCATTTATATGAATTACTACTTTTTCTGCTTTTTCTGTTGAAAGATCAAATCTGTATATATACCCTCCGTTTTCAAAAACTATCGCATTATTCCCCAGTGAAGGGAATTTAATATCATAATCTTTAAAATCAGTTAGCTTCTTTGTCTCCTTTGTATCCAGGTTATAAGAGAATAAATTTAATCTGTAATCTCTGTCCGATATAAAATAAATTTTGTTCCCATGCCACATAGGAATAATATCCTGAGCTGGATTATTGGTCACATTTTCTATTTTCTTGGTTGCAAAATCATATATCCATATATCATCAGCCTGACCGCCTCTGTAATGTTTCCATGTTCTGAATTCCCTGAATACTCTGTTATATGCTAATTTCTTTAAATCAGGTGAAAAGCTGCAGAATCCTCCGCGAGGCAAAGGTAATTGAGTCGAAGGACCCCCGTTAATCGAAACTTGAAATAACTGCCCGATAAAATCATTGAATTCAATCCCTCTTGATCTGTAAACAATTGTGTCATCTCCCTTCCAGCACATTACTATATTATTGGGTCCCATTCTGTCCGATACATCATCCCTGCTTAATGTCGCAGTATATGTTAATCTTTTAGGTATTCCTCCTTCCGCCGGAATAAGATAAACTTCTGTATTTCCGTCATACTGTCCGGTAAATGCTATATATTTTCCATTTGGGGAAAACCTTGCAAACATTTCATATCCGATATCACTGGTTAATTTTCTTGCAGTCCCTCCGTTAGAAGGTACAGTATATAAATCTCCTGCATAACTGAACACAATTTGGTTTTCATGAATAGCAGGAAATCTTAAAAGTCTTGCTTCATCCTGTGCCATTCCAATTTTTATTATTGAAAAGAATAGAATTAAAAGAATAGGTCTTCTCATTTTTTGCCTCAGAATAATGTTATTATATAAATTTAATCTTTCTATGATTAGATTAAAAACATTTTTGGATAAAGTTTATATAAAAATGTTGAACGGTAGTATTTTCATGAAAATAACAATCTCAGTGTTCAGCCCTGAAAAATTGAGGAAATTTGTGAATAACATGGGTACTTATTATATCTGCTGCCTCCTCATATTTTACTAATTGTGTATTTATGATGATATGATATAAAAATTTATCCTCTATATCTTTATGATAATGATATTGTAAATAATGCTTCCTTTTTCTGTAATCATCTTTAATAACTTCTATTGCATCTTTATGCGAAATATTAAAACTATCCTCAACACGTTTTATTCTTTCAGCTATAGGTGCTACTAATCTTACGTGAAACACATTATTTAACTTCGCGGTAATTAAATATGCTCCTCTGCCTACAATTATTACATTGCCCACTGTTGCAAGTTGTAAAATTGTTTGGGCTGTCTTATGTACCAGTAACCATGCAGGTGGATGAAGTCCCAAAAGTTCACTTACCATACTATTTATTTCAGTTAATTTATCTTCTTCAAGATATTCCCTTAATTTCCCGGGAAGATTATGATCTTCAATTACTTTTTCTATTAGATTTTTATCAAATACTGCCCAATTAACTTGTTCATTTATTCTTCTTTGCTGCAAAAATTCACATACTCTTTCTGAAACAATGTCACCTCCGGATCCTAATTCTCTCGAAATGGTTATGCAGGGTCCATGAGTATTTTTATTCTTGTCAGATGAAACACTTTGATGAGATTCTATGTAATTTTTGGCCTTTTCATAGGAGCCTGTAATCATTGCTTTTCCTCCCAAAAGTAAAACATTACTACTGTTGAAAATATTATTATTACAATTAAATCAAGTTGTATCAAAAAAGTAGTATTCTCCCTCATTTTAATAAATTGTTTTTATTACTTTTATGTAAATTATTTAACAAATTTTTCATCAATTTCAATAATCTTAATTTGGGAGATGTTATATGGACTTCCGTATAGAAACTGATAGCATGGGCGAAATTAAGGTCCCTGACAATAAATATTACGGTGCTCAGACTGCTCGTTCATTAATGAATTTTAAGATCGGTGGGGAAAGATTTCCACGTGAGCTTATTAAAGCTTTAGGAATTCTTAAAAAAGCTGCAGCTTTAACAAATAAAGAATTGGGAATTCTGACCTCTGAAAAAGCTGACTTAATTGTTAGGGCAGCAGATGAGGTTATTAGTGGTAAACTTGATGAACACTTTCCCCTGGTAGTTTGGCAGACGGGAAGCGGAACCCAGACAAACATGAACGCAAATGAGGTAATTTCTAATAGGGCAATCGAATTATCCGGCGGCATTATGGGAAGCAAAAAACCTATCCATCCGAATGATGATGTCAATAAAGCCCAGTCTTCAAACGATACTTTCCCTACAGCGATGCATATCGCAGCTGTTGAGGAAATTCACAGAAGATTAATCCCGATGGTAACAAAATTGAGGGACGCCCTTGCAGATAAGTCTATTGAATTTAAAGACATTATCAAAATCGGCAGAACGCATTTAATGGATGCTACTCCGCTAACTTTGGGTCAGGAGTTTTCAGGCTATACCCAGCAGTTAACAAATGCCCTGGAAAGAATAAACGGATGCCTGCCCAGAATGTATGAACTTGCACTTGGCGGCACAGCTGTAGGGACAGGGTTAAATACTCATCCTGACTTTGCTGTTAAATCAGCAGCAAAAATTGCTTCTATTACCGGGCTCCCTTTTATTACAGCACGCAATAAATTTGAATCTCTTGCTTCACATGACGCTTTGGTTGAATTAAGCGGTGTCTTAAAAACAATCGCTGCTTCATTAATGAAAATTGCAAACGATATTCGCTGGCTTGGTTCAGGTCCCCGATCAGGTATAGGAGAATTGAGTCTTCCTGAAAATGAGCCCGGTAGTTCAATAATGCCGGGTAAAGTAAATCCTACCCAGTGTGAAGCAATGACGATGGTTTGTGCGCAGGTTTTCGGAAATGATGTTGCAGTTAATTTTGGCGGAGCAATGGGAAATTTCGAATTAAATGTGTTCAAACCGGTAATTATATATAATGTACTTCAATCAATTAAATTATTATCCGATGCAAGTGAAAGCTTTACTGATCATTGTGTAGTAGGGATAATGGCTAATAAAAATAATATCAAAAAACATCTCGAAAACTCTTTAATGCTTGTTACTGCCTTGAACCCTCATATCGGTTATGATAATGCAGCTAAGGTTGCCAAAAAAGCACATAAGGAAAATAAGACTCTTAAAGAAGCTGTCGTTGAACTAAACCTCCTTACTGCCGAAAAATTCGATGAGGTTGTTCGTCCTGAAAAAATGATAGGACCCCGTTAATATTAAATTTATGCTCCGGTCCGCCGGAGCTTCTTTTTTAACCTATGGATAACTGGAACGGAATAGTTTCTCTTTTGATTGCCTGCATTGAACTGGTTCTTATTATTAATATTCTGGTCTTTGCAGAGAAAAACAAGTTTAATAATATTTCAACTCTCTTTCTCATTATCCTGATGATTTATCAGGCACTTGAATTCATCATGTGCCATCTGGGATACTCAACTTCATTTATGGCATATTTAGCCTTTATAGATATTTCATTTCTTCCCCCCCTTGATCTATATCTTATTTACACTTACTTTAATAAAAAAAATGATAACCTAAAGTACCTATTTGTTATTCCTTTCTTTTTTATAATTTATTATGCCTTTGTATTAAATAAGTTCGAGATTGCCAGTTGTGCTGCTTTTTATGCAGTTTATAATTATCCGCTCGGGACTCTTTTCGGCGCATACTATTATCTGCCTATAGCAGCATCCGTATTTTTCTTAATTTCATATTTAAGAAAAGGGACGGCACCCAAAAAAATACTATTTGCCGGTCTGCTCTTAACTGGACATATAATTATGGCCCTGCCGGTACTTTTTGCTTTTCTCCTTGCGTCTCTTCGGATGCCCGGAATGTTAAATTCAGTTGAGAGTATTATGTGTAAGTTTGCTTTTAGCTATGCTCTGTGCCTTGCATTTTTTGCATTAAATAATAAGGAATCAGTTAATGAATGAAACTATACTGAATATTTATCTTATAATTGAAAATGGATTAGTTATAGAATACAGGGCTAATGCATATGAAATTGCTGGGGATGATGAAGATAAAATTAAATACTTAAAAAAAAGAGTTAAAGAAGATTTTTCAAAGGCTTATAAATTCGATGCTCCTTCAGATAAATATGGCAGGTTTATGAAATATTATAAGTTCGCTAAATTGGAAGATCGTGGAAAACATCCCAATCTTTATGCGGAAATTTTCGATAAATTTAATATTTCTGAAAGACCTTTAATTTGTGTTACTCCGGTTGTAGATGGAATTATTATGGCAGAGGAATGATTCTGGTTCAATTAAAAACAATGCTTTACCCGCTTAGATTTTAACAGGTTTATACTTATTATGGCAATCCATTATTAACTATTTTTTTATGCTCTGATATCAATGAATAATTTATACCCTGATTCTTTACAATCCAGCTCAGACAAAAAACTCGGTTCATTTGTAGAAAATGGGAATACCTGTTTCCGGCTCTTCGCTCCAAATGCTGCTTCAGTTTCCCTTTTTATTTTTGATTCACCCGAAGATGATAACGGGATTGAATATATTATGCTTTCTGATGAGAATGGCGTGTGGGAAACTATATTGGATGGAGAAAAATATGGACTCTATTATGGTTTTAAGATAAAACAGAAGAAGCATAAAACTATAGAACCTCTGTGCATTGATCCTTATGCTAAGGCAGTGGCGGAATTTAATACCTATTCCAACCCTGCCCGTTCTATTGTGATTAAAGAAGGAAACTATGACTGGGAAAATGATGAATGGGTCCAGAGAGATTGGAGAGACTTAATTATTTATGAAATGCATATAAGGGATATGACAGCACATATGTCTTCCGGTTCCGACTTCCCGGGAACATATCAGGGATTGATTCAGAAGGGAAAGAAAGGTGGAATCGATTATATAAAATCTCTCGGTGTTAACACTGTTGAACTTCTTCCTGCTCAGGAATTCTCTAATATTGAAATTCCGTACGGGGAATTTGCACATTCGTCCATAAATACCTGGAACCCGTATGAAAGAAACCATTGGGGTTATATGACCTCAGCTTATTTTGCTCCGGAGTCATATTACAGTGAGAATACAAAGGAACTTGAATGGAATAAATGGTATGGCGTTTCCGGAAAGCAGGTAAATGATTTCAAGGATATGATTAAAGCATTCCATAAAGAAGGCATTGCTGTTATTATGGATGTAGTATACAATCATAATTCGCAGTACCAAACTGGCAGCCTTAAGGAAATTGATAAGAAATATTATTTTAGGTTCGATGATAAGGGGAATTTTAAATCGAATAGCGGTACCGGAAATGATCTCAAGACTGAAGCCCCTATGGTCAGGAAAATGATTATTGATAGTATCCTTTACTGGATGAAAGAATATCATGTCGATGGCTTTAGATTCGATCTCGCGAAACTTATTGATTGGGAAACAGTCGAAGAGATAATCAGGGAAGCAAAAAAAATAAATCCTTTCGTCATTATTGTATGCGAACCATGGGGCGGGGGATATGACCCTGAAGGCTTTTCACTGAGAGGCTGGGGAAGCTGGAATGATCAGATTAGGAATGGTGTAAAAGGTGAGAACCCGGTGCACGGCCCCGGCTGGATTTTTGGCCATTGGTATGGAGATAATAATCCGGATAGAATTAAAAGTTATGTGAATGGTACCCTTGCACGCGATAGGAAAGGGCTTTTTCAGAAAAAACAGCATTCGGTCAATTATCTTGAATCGCACGATGGCTATACATTTGGAGATTTTATAAGAATAGCCACAAAAGATGTTCGTCCTGATGATATTATTAAAGATATAGATTCTAATGCATTGCTTTCTCCGGCCCAGTTAAAATTAAATATGCTGGGTGCATTATTTCTGTTAACTTCCCAGGGAATTATAATGATCCATTCCGGGCAGGAATTTGCCAGAAGCAAAGTTATTGCTAAATCGGATAGTAGGGATAAAAATGCAGGAAAACTGGACCATAATAGTTACGATAAGGATAATGAAACCAATTACATAAATTACAATCATTCTGATTTTAATAAAGAATTAGCAGATTATTACAGGGGGTTAATTCTTTTGCGAAATAAATTTCGGGCGTTCCGCAGAACTGCATACGAGGATATCTCTTTCTTTAAAATTTATGATAATGATTTTTCTCTTGGTTATCATATGAAATTTGAAGATGAGGAATTTATTGTTCTGTTTAATGCGGCCCCCAAAGTAGATGAAGAATTTAAATTGCCTGAAGGAAATTGGGAAATACTTGTTGATTCTGAAAAAGCGGGGATTGAGAAAATAGGAGAAGCTACCGGAAAAATTGTGGTCAGACCTGTATCAGGATATGTATTAAGAAAAGGATAAGAGGGAATTAATTTATAAGACCTTTCCTTAATGATTTTTCGACTGCAGTTTTAAAGTTGCTTAAGTTTACGGGCTTGTGAAACACATATTCAATGCCAAGATTAGTATAATCTACAATAGCACTTCTGTCTATATCACCGCTCAAAACAATTACCTGTGGTTTTCCTTTGATATCCAGTTTCTTTATTTCCCTTGTTAATTCATAACCGTTCATTACCGGCATGGTATGGTCAGTTATTACAAGAGCCGGGGGTGCAGCTATAATTTTTTCTAATGCTTCTTTTCCGTTTGAAGCAATCTCAATATTGTAATCAGGTGTAATGTTTTTAAGGATTTTGGAATATAACAGACGGTCGGTTTTACTGTCATCAACCAATAAAATATTAGCCGAAGCAACAGGCAGAATGAATTTGAAATTCGATCCTTTTCCGTATTCGCTCTCAACCCAGATATTCCCGCCGTGTTTTTCAATAATTTCATTTACAAGTGAAAGGCCGAGTCCTGTTCCTTTTTCTCCTGCTGTTCCTTCAGATGAATATTTAGTATCTATCCTGAAAAGCTCTTTCATGTTTTCAGGTTTAATTCCCACTCCGTTATCTCTAACGGAAAATTCGTAAAACCGCGTCCTCTTAGATGGAGATGCTGAAATAACAATTTCACCCCCCGGCTTAGTGAATTTAATTGCGTTGGAGATTAAATTATTGAAGACCTGGGTCATTAAACTGTTATCAGCATAGATTGTAACATTCTTTTCTACCTCTGATCTTAAAGTAATATTTTTCTGGAATGCAGAGCCTGATAATGAGTTTATTGAATTTATTATGATCATTCTGGCGCTTATTTTTTCAGGCTCAAATTTAATTCTTCCCGTTTGTAATCTTGTCCAGTCTAATAAAGAATTGACTAACGCCAGCATCGACTTTGAAGATTCCTGGATAAACCGAACATATTGTTTCTTTTCTTCCTCGGTAAGTTCATCATCAACTAAAAGAAGATCTGTGAATCCTAGGATTGAACTGAATGGAGTTCTTAAGTCATGTGAAATGATTGAAATAAATTTGTCTTTTGTTTCATTTAACTTAATAAGATTTTCAGTAGACCGGTTCAGCTCTTCTTCCGCCTTTTTCCTTAAAGATATATCACTGACAAGACCATATATTTTTGAAATTTTACCGCTGTTGTTTCTTACAACATTTATTTTTGTTCTTACCCAGACAATGTTTCCACGTTTATTGATTATTCTGAATTCCATTTCTTCTGAAACCTGTACCCTGCTTTGAAGGACGGTGTTCAGTTTATTCTTCACCGATTGGAAATCATCAGGATAAACAATCTTAAGGAATAAGGTTGATTCTAAGAGAAATTCTGTTTGGGTATAACCCGTTATTTTTTCAACTGAGAAAGTATAAAAGAGTGGTTTTAATACCTTGTCGATGCGTTCAAAGGTAAAAAGGAAATCATCAATATTTTCCGTAATGTTCCTGTACTTTTCCTCTGATTCCCTGATAGCCTGCTGAACACGCTTTCTTTCAGTTACATCCCGTGCATCTATTACGACAAAATTTTTCGATTCAATATCTATTATTGACGGCGATACTTCAATAAAGAATAATGAGTTATCTTTCTTTTTCCCAAGGAACTCTATCCTGCCCGGGACTTCTTTCCTATGCTCCAGCAATTGAAAATACTCTGCAACCTTTACAACATCATTGCTCGATACTAAATCGATAAGGTTAGAATTTAATACCTCTTCTTTTTTATTATATCCGAAAATTGTTGCAAATGAATCATTTGAGAGCACTATCCTGCCTTCTGCTATTATGGCAATTCCATCTTTAGATGATTCAAACAGAGATTTAAAGAGTAGAAACTCTTTTTCAAGTTTCTTTTCAGATGTAATTTCATAAAAGAAACCAATAAAATATTTTATTGTCCTGTTCTCAAAAAATACCGGAGAAAACTTGGAGGTAAAATAATGGACATTTCCAAACTTCGATATTAAAGGTAATTCTACTTTTTTGTTTGGATTATTTTTGAACTCTTTCAGGTCAAATATTTTATTAGCAGTATACTTTGGATCGAGGAGTATCCGGAAATTCTTTCCCAATATTTCATTGGAGTAACCAAGTATAGTAACAAATTTCTCATTTAAATATGTAATCGTTCCATCCGGGTCCAGGCTTATTATTAGGTCCTCAGTGCTGCTGAGTATATTTCTGCACCTGTCTTCTGCTGTCCTGAGTTGCTGCTCAATTATGTTTTTGTCAGTTATATTAATAAAAAGGACGATTATGAAATTGTCATCCGGGCGCAGTGAAAATCGTGCCTCTACTACTTCTTTTTTCTCATCTTTCCTGTTAAAAGTTAAATTGATTTTCCACGATTTGCTTTTATTAAGTTCTTCCCTGATATTATTGAAATAGGCTGCATCAAACAGTTTAAGCGCATCCCCTAGAAATTTTCCGGCTACTTCATTTCTTGTGTACCCGAACAGCATTTCAGAAGCCTTATTCCATAGCATGACCCTTCCTTCCAGATCGATGGCAATTATGCTCTCGCTCATCGATTCAGCTATGGATTGGTATTGTTTGTAATCGTTTAGCTGCTGTACAAGATTCTCATTATCCCGGATGATGGTTGTTATATCGTTTAAGATAACGAAGATAAACTGGACTTGCCCCTTTTTATTTAATAATGGCTCAATCTGGCATTCATAAATGAAATTATTCCCGCCGATTTCCAGTCCGAGGTTAAATTTTACAGAATGTCTTTTAACTTTTACTTGTTCAAAATAATTCTCAAAATCAATCCTTGCTTCCGATTTGAATATGTTGGTAATCTGAAAATTATTTGCTGCCTCGAAATTCAAATTCTTAATTTGCATACCATAATGAAGCTTAACATTTCCATCAACATCGGTTACAAAAAGAAGATCATTAACCTTATTAATAATCTTTTCAAAATGTTCTTTCTTTAGTAATTCCTTATCTGCAATTCCGTTAAGAATACTCAGATCTTCAACAACTAAAATTCCCCCCTGAAAAGTGCTGTCTTCAAAAATGGGAGTACATTTAATAATTACTGAAATTGATACTGATCCTGTGTCAACATTGGAATATTCTTTTTCAAATGAATAACCTGTCTGAATATCAAGCAGCTCATCTTTTAAGATCAAACCGGGAAATATTTCTGAATCAAGAATACTTTGACCGGTAAGATTTTCATTGTTAAATTTATAATAGGTGGCAAGATCAGAGAAACCTTCATTTACAAAGCTTATCCTGTACTCATCATCAAACGTTAAAATGCCTAAGGGGATTTTTTGAAGTAATTTTGTATTATCCTCTACACTATCTGATTTTGTCCTTTCCGTATTTTTTGACATCCTGTATTAATAGTGATATTTAATAACTTTTCCCTTCAATAATAATGCTATAAATAATGTCAATCAATGCCTTTGATTTTTCATTAAAAAGAGATAAAATAAGCACAATTCATAAAGTTATTCTAATAAATATGTATCATTATGAGTCCATTTTATATAATAAGAATCCAATCCTTGGAATCTTTATTTTAATCTCATTTAAGTTACTCTTAAACTGCTCACAATATATTTAATAAAATGTGATTTATTATCAATTCAGTATAATCGGTTAATTTTTATTATTTTAGAATTGATGAAAATATTAGCATTAAATGATAATTAAATTAATACAAAGACTCGGTCGAAATACTCTTGCTTTTCTGCAGGAATTCGGTCAGGTCGCTATTCTTGTTTTTAAGATAATAAAAAATCTTAAAACAATTCATCGAAGTAGAAATCTTATATTTTACCAGATGGAACATATAGGAGTAAATTCTTTACCACTTGTAGTAATTATTGCAATTTTCACTGGAGCTGTTTCGGCATGGCAGGCGGCTTATCAGTTAAAAGGACTTGCTCCTCTTTCCATTCTTGGCGGAACTACAAGCAGAGCAATTATAACCGAATTGGGTCCTGTGTTAACTGGAATTGTTATAGCCGGAAGAGTCGGTGCCTCAATAGCAGCCGAGCTTGGTACAATGAAAGTAACCGAACAAATTGATGCGCTTGAAATAATGGCTATAAGTCCTGTCCGTTATCTGGCTATGCCCCGTTTTCTTGCTGCAATATTTATGATGCCAATTCTTGTAATGTTTGCTAATTTTATTGCGGTACTAGGTGCTTTCATCGTATCAAATTATTTTCTCAATATTTCAATATCCGTTTTCTTCCTTTCTGTAAGAAGATTTTTTAACCTTAAAGATCTTTTTTCCGGTCTTCTGAAAGCTGTAGTCTTCGGCGGAGTCACATCTTTACTTGGATGCCACATAGGATTTAGAACTCAGGGGGGAGCAGAAGGAGTGGGTCTTTCTACAATAAAATCATTTGTTACTTCTGCAGCACTGATTCTTATTCTTGACTATGTACTTTGGATGCTTCTTTTTTAATAATTATATTTAAAAAGACTCACACCTGCTATAACATTATCAAATATATGCTTCTTTGAATTTCTCGTAGTTTAAAATCCTTAATCCGGAACCGTCAAGCTCTACAAATCCTTTTTTTGCAAAGGTATGCAAAGTACGTGAAATCGTTTCTCTTGATGTTCCTGCCATATTTGCAATATCATGCTGATATGGTAATTTTTCGATTTCTACCTGGCCATGTTTGATCTTACCGATTTCATCTGCC
>JARLHD010000330.1 GCA_031292435.1 Ignavibacteriaceae bacterium | reverse complement strand
ATGGAATCCCCATTCTCTTAATTTATATTATGACTCCGGATATAAACATACATTTGGAAAAATATTAAATAAACTGGTGGCTGTAAGTTGCCTACTCATTCTAGTAGTCTCATTATTAGCCGGATATTTATTTGATGTGCATATCTTCGGCATTTCCTTTTTCAATCCGGTCTACCGGTCTGGAATTATAATTATCCCTATTGTCATGATAGGATATCTATTTAACGGAATATCATCTTACTATTCAGTTTACCCCCAGGTATCAAATAAAAGTTATCATTTAATGACCTCTGAATTGATAGCCTTCCTTGTAAATGTTCTTTCGAATATTATTCTTATCCCCCGGCTCGGTATTATTGGTGCTGCCTTATCTACTGCAATAGGATTTCTGTTCGGTGCCTCCTGGCTTTTTATTATATCCCGCAGCCAAATCAAAATAGACTATCACATTAAGGAACTTCTGATAATAATTATATCTGCTATTGGACTCCTTCTTATCGGAAAGAATGTAAATAGTATCACAGTTGATATAATATTAATTTTGTTGTATCTCCTTATACTTCGCTTCTATGGTAAAATAAAATTAACCTTTCTTTTTAAAGTAACCTGATATTCAGGTATGAAAACAATATTGATTGCTCCCAATAGCTTTAAGGAATCTGCATCATCTGTGGAAGTGGCGGACTTATTCAAAAAGTTCCTTTGCTTTCCTTCCCTTGAAATTATTTCTAAACCAATCTCAGATGGTGGTGATGGCTTCCTTAGTGTATGCAGGAATAATTACAATCTTGAGATTATTGATTTTACTGTTCCATCACCGTATTTACCTCATGAGATATTTAATGTTTCTGTCGGTTATTCATCTGAATTAAAATCTCTGTTTATTGAATCCTCTGATGTGCTGGGACTTAAGAAAATACCCTCGGATAAAAGACACCCTCTTTATTTAACTTCAGCAGGATTGGGTGAATTATTAAATAAAATTAATTTAAGATTTAATAAGCAAGACATAACTAAAATAGTTGTCGGTATCGGGGGTACAGGAGTTATCGATATGGGAATCGGAGCACTATCCTCTCTTGGACTCAAACTTTTCGATAAAAATAACAAAGAACTTAAGCCCGTCCCGGTTAATTTTATAAATACAGCAAAGATTGAATACCCTACAGAATTATTCCCCTTTGATTTGGAAATAATATTAGATGTAGATAACCCTTTATTAGGTGATAATGGGGGAGTTAAGGTCTATGGCCCTCAAAAGGGAGCATCAGAAAATGACCTTATCCTTATTGAAAACGGGATCAAAAATATAATAAATATTCTTACTCAGGATAAACTCATAAAAAATAACACCCCTCTTTCAGGAGCTGGTGGCGGTATCCCTGCCGGTCTCTCTCTATTCCTTAATACCAATATGAAATCTTCCGGTTACTTCATTCTTAATGATCTTAATCTTAATGATTTTAATTCTAATAATGTCAATTATCTTATAACCGGTGAAGGTAAATTTGATTCCCAATCATTCTTTAATAAAGGTACCGGTATCCTCCTTAATCACTTCAAAAACATAGAAAAAATCTTCTTGTGCTGTG
Source organism: Ignavibacteriaceae bacterium (assembly GCA_031292435.1). Lineage (GTDB taxonomy): Bacteria > Bacteroidota > Ignavibacteria > Ignavibacteriales > Ignavibacteriaceae > Fen-1301. The sequence goes on along the minus strand of JARLHD010000330.1, from coordinate 24,954 downwards.
GCATTATAAATAAAAACTGCAGTCTGCCTCCAAACGTTTATCCTATCCAATTCATTGATTATTTCAAAAATATCAAAGAATCATGCTCTAATATCTCTAAAGGAATAGAATTATCATGTTGTGAAATCAGGCAAAATATAACCTGATAAATTATATCTTTTTTTCTTAAATTAAATAGCAATTCTTGATTTCACTTTATGTATATATAGCAACTATTCTCATAATTCTATGAAAGAGTACTTGGATCTTGTAAAATTGGTAATGAATGAAGGTTCGCGTAAACCCTCTCGTACTGGAATTGATACAATTTCATATTTTGGAGCGTTCTACAAGGTTGATCTTTCTAAAGGGTTTCCCTTGTTAACTACTAAAAAAATGGAGTGGAAGTCCTTGTTATATGAAGTCTTATGGTATCTTTCCGGTGACAATCATATCAGGAATCTTCAGAAACATACTAAGATTTGGGATGCTTGGGCTGACGAGGAGGGTAATCTCGAAACTGCCTATGGCTATTTCTGGCGTCATTTCCCAAGTGCAGAAAAAGATGATAATGGCAAATGGAATGTTAAGGAAGTTGACCAGATTAAATATGTTATAAATGAGATCAAAAAAAATCCTTATAGTAGGCGATTGGTAGTCTCCGCATGGGAACCGGGTAATGCTACAAAAAGTAAACTCCCTCCCTGTCATTATAGCTTTGCATTTCATGTAAATGATGGTAAACTTAATTGTCACCTTACGCAAAGATCTGGAGATATTGCCCTCGGCATTCCGTTTAATCTTGCTGCATATTCTATGCTTACTCAGATAATTGCCCAGGAAGTCAACTTAAAACTCGGCTTCTTTGCGCATACTATCGTCGACGCTCATATATATGTAGCTGATAAAGGAACTCCGAATGAAAAATATGATCACCTAAAGGGACTTAAAGAACAGTTATTGAGAGAACCTTTGCAATTACCTCAATTAAAAATAGCTAAAAAACCTATCGACGAACTTCAATATGATGATTTTGAACTCTTATTCTATCACCACCATGATAAAATAAGATTTGAGGTAGCGGTTTGAAAAAAATTGTAATTGCTGCTGTAGCTAAGAATGGCGTTATTGGTAGAAGTAATGGTGATATGCCTTGGCATTCGAAAACAGAATTTCAGCATTTTAAGTCCACTACTCTGGGTTCACCTGTTGTAATGGGAAGAATATCATTCGAGTCATTAGGCAGTCCCCTGAAAAATCGACTTAATATTGTGCTGACTAAAAATAATATGGAACTTAAGGATAGGTTCCCTGATATAATTGTGTTTGATAAATTAAACAAAGTATACTCCTGGTGCGAATATCAGAAGTATGAAAAAATATTCCTTATCGGAGGAGGTTCTCTTTTCCCTGTATTCATGAAAGATGCAGATGAAATGATAATCTCAATTATGGATTTTAATGCGGAAGGTGATATTTACTTCCCTGATATAGATGTTAATATCTGGAAAATAAATTCAAGAGATAAGAGGGATGGGTTCGAAATTCTTTATTACCTAAGACAAGAGAAAAAATGATTAATAATAAGATTAAAATTTTACCGGAGAATATATCTAATAAAATCGCTGCCGGTGAAGTTGTCCAAAGACCCGAATCAGTAGTAAAAGAATTACTTGAGAATTCTATTGATGCAGGCGCCGTTACTATTGAGCTTATAATAAAGAGAGCTGGAAAAGTTTTAATTCAAGTGGTCGATGATGGTTCTGGCATGGATGAAGAAGATGCAATCATGTGTATTCAGAAACATGCAACAAGTAAGATCAAAGAGTTTGAAGATCTTGAATCCCTGCATACCCTCGGCTTCCGCGGAGAAGCTCTAAGTTCCATTGCTGCTGTAAGTCAGCTTGAAATAAAAACTGAAACTAGGGATGAAGAGTTCGGCACATTTTTTAGGTACGATGATAATGGTAATATTGTAAAAGAAAAAGGCTCTTTTCCTAAAGGTACCTCCGTTTCGGTAAAGAATCTTTTCTATAATATTCCTGCACGGAGAAATTTCCTAAAATCGGATCCTACCGAACTTAAACATATCATAGATACTTTTAATAAAGAAGCACTGGGTAATCCCGGTATTCATTTCAAGTTCTTCAATGATAATGAGCTTATTTTTAATTACCAGTCGGGTAATTTTGAAGATAGGATCTCTCAAATTTTCGCGGATAATATGCTCGATGCGCTTGTCCATGTTGTTGAGAAAACAGACTTTATCAATATTAACGGATTTATAGGTAAACCTTCCATGCTGAAAAAAAGCAAAGGGGAACAGTATCTTTTCCTTAATTCAAGGTATGTAATAAGTAGGCAGATAAACCATGCCGTTTTTACTGCCTATGAAAATATATTGGAAAAAGGTGATTATCCTTTTTTCATAATATTCGTGGATATAGATCCTTCTAAGCTCGATGTAAATATCCATCCATCAAAACTTGAAGTTAGGTTTGAAAATGAAAAGGATATTTATAATTTCATTCTTGCTGTTGTTAGAAAAGGATTAGGCACGCACGATCTTGTACCTTCCATGGCATTCAATGCTTCCGCACCGGGTGAAGAAAAAATACATTTCGACCCATTTATTAAAGTCGAGAAGGATGATTTCTCTGACCGTCCTGTGTTTAATAAGATTCCGTCATATTCTAAAACTAACTTTAGCAACAAGGAAATAGACCTTATCTTTAGCGCCATTCCTGATGAATTATCGGAAGTTAAAACTAATAGGGAAATTGTTGCTCCGTTTGATAATGATGAGAAAAGGGAGGTAATGCATACTCCTTCAAATAATTCCCTTCCTTTTAATATATCAAATGAAACTACTTTTATTGTTCAGTTGCATGATAAATATATATTATCCCAAATTAAAAGTGGTCTGATGATAATCGACCAGCACGTGGCTCATGAAAGAGTATTGTATGAAAAAGCATTGGAAAGGCTTGAAGTAAATCTTCCTTTCTCCCAGCAGCTCTTGTTTCCTAAAACACTGGAATTGGATCCCGGTAGGTTTACCCTCCTCAAGGAAATAAATGGTTATTTAATTAAGCTGGGATTTTCACTGAAGTTCTTCAGTAAAAATACTATTGTGATTGAAGGTGTTCCCGATGATGTGAAGAATGGTTCAGAAGAAAAAATATTAAAGGAAATTATTGAGGAATACGCCTCTAACCAGCGGGAAAAGAAATTAGATGAACGTGATAATATTGCAAAATCTTATTCCTGTAAAACAGCCATTAAAGCTGGAGATAAACTGTCAGATCGCGAAATGAGGCTCCTTATCGATCAGCTGTTCGGTACTACTATGCCATATGTCTGCCCTCACGGAAGGCCTATATTAGTTAAAATATCTTTGGATGAATTTGATAGAAGATTTGGAAGAACATCTTAAAATTATTTCGGCTGGAATATAATTATGAACGATGAGTATAAGAAAAAGAAAAAAGAATATCTGAATAGATCAAATAATTCTTCGAATGATGGCATTAAGTTTACTACTATTAGCGGTGAACCGGTTGAACTTCTATATGGACCGGACGATATTGAAAATATAAATTATCTGGCAGAGATCGGATTCCCGGGTGAGTATCCTTATACAAGAGGTATTCATAACGACGGCTATCGCGGTAAGGTATGGACTATGCGCCAGTTCGCTGGGTTTGGCTCTCCCGAAGATACTAACCAGCGTTTCCATTATTTGCTAAATCATGGACAAACCGGACTCTCCGTAGCCTTCGATCTTCCTACCCTCATGGGTTGGGATGCTGATGCTCCGTTAAGTGAAGGTGAAGTTGGGATTTGCGGCGTCTCTGTTTCTTCCCTGAAGGATATGGAAATACTTTTCGATAAGATTCCATTGGATAAAGTTTCTACATCCATGACCATCAATTCTCCCGCAGCTTTAATTTTTGCATACTATCTCGCTGTCGCTGAAAAACAGGGGGTTGCATTCACTAATCTTCGTGGTACAATGCAGAATGATATTCTTAAGGAATATATTGCCCAGAAGGAATATATATTTCCTCCAAAACCCTCTATGAGAATAATAGTGGATATGATTGAGTTCTGCAGTAAGGAAGTACCTCAATGGAACCCAGTATCTGTTAGCGGTTATCATATCCGTGAAGCAGGCTCAACTGCAGTACAGGAGTTAGCTTACACTCTCGCCGATGGATTTTCTTATATCGAGCATTGTATCCAAAGAGGTATGGATGTTGACGAATTTGCTCCACGAATATCCTTCTTCTTTAATTCGCATCTCGACTTCTTTGAAGAAATAGCAAAATTCAGAGCTGCAAGAAAGATATACGCTAAAAGAATGAAAGAGAAATATGGAGCTAAAAATCCCCGTTCATTGTGGCTAAGATTTCATTCTCAAACTGCAGGATGTACATTAACTGCTCAGCAGCCAGAGAATAATATTATCAGGACAGCATTCCAGGCCCTTGCGGCAGTTCTGGGAGGCACTCAGTCGCTTCATACTAATTCTATGGATGAAACACTCGCTCTTCCGAGTGAAAAAGCTGTAAAAATTGCTCTTCGGACTCAGCAGCTTATAGCATATGAAACCGGCGTGATCAATTCTATCGACCCTCTCGGCGGTAGTTTTTATGTCGAATCTCTGACTAGCAGGATGGAACAGAAAGCTAATGAGATCTTTGAACAGATCGATTCCCTTGGTGGGGTTATACCTGCAATAGAAGCTGGTTATTTCCAGAAAGAAATTGCAGATGCAGCTTACCGCTATCAGAAAGAAGTGGAAAGAAAAGAAAAGTTTATCGTAGGTGTAAATGAATTTATAGAAAAAGATGAGAAGGTAGATATTCCAATTCTCACTGTTTCACCTCAGGTAGAGAAAAACCAGAAGCAGCGGCTGGCTGAAATAAAAAATAATAGAAGCTCTTTAGATGTCCAAAATAGTTTAAAAGAGATTAAATTAGCAGTAGAAAATAATTACAATATTATGCCTCCGCTTATAAAAGCTGCACATAATTATGTTACAATTGGTGAAATAATTAGTGAGCTTAAAGAAGTGATGGGGGTTTACCACGAAACAGTAGTATTTTAAATGCTTAATTATATAAAACTAGTAAGAGTACCACAGTGGATAAAGAATCTATTCGTTTTTGTACCCCTTCTCTTCTCACAGAATATATTTAATAAAGCCTATTTCTTACCTGCATTTTCAGCATTCCTTATGTTTTGTCTCGTCTCAAGTATCGTATATATCTTCAATGACATTGTAGATATTGATGCGGATAAGCTACATCCAACTAAAAGGAACCGCCCTCTTCCGGCTGGCTTAATATCGATTCGAAGTTCTGTTATCACCGTAATTATTCTTGCTGCATTGGTAGCATTATTTCTTCCATCGCTAAATATCAGATTCAGGATTTTCCTTCTTTCTTATTTCCTGTTGAATGTTTTCTATACATTTATTTTCAAGCATATTGTTCTCCTTGATATATTCAGCCTTGCTGCTGGATTTATGTTAAGAGTTGTGGCAGGAGCTGTCGTAATTTCTGTCCAGGTCTCAAGCTGGTTGATTCTTACAACTATGTTTATTTCTCTCTTCCTTGGTGTAATGAAAAGAAGGTCTGAACTTGTTCTCATAAATGAAGACCATAATCAAAACACAAGAAAAGTACTGGCATCCTATTCTTTGAATTTTACCGATCAGATGTCTACAATTGCTGCAGCTGGTGTAATTATTTGCTATGCCCTCTATACTGTATCTGAAAGGACAATTAACCTTTTCAAAACTGAAAATATGATATATACAACTCCATTCGTTGTATTCGGTATATTCCGTTATATGTTTCTTGTATATATGAATAAAAAGGGAGAAAATACCGTTGAAATTATGTTAACCGATATTCCTATGATCATAAATGTTGTTATGTACATTGCGGCAATATTATTAATCATATATAGATTCTCCCTGTGAAACCTATATTGCTCATTGGGTTTCTTCTCTTGGTGATTTTAATCGGATGTTCCGGTTCTCAAACAGATTCGAATAATCTTAGAGTCGAAATTAAAACTTACCGGGTAAATTCCTGGGTTAATTTAATGCCCGGCAGTAAACCTTCCTTTTTTATCAGCGGGTCAATAAAGATCAGGAATAATGAGAATACAGGAATTGATTCGCTTAAATTATTAAAATGCGAGGTTCGCCAGTCAGGAAAAATATTATATGTTCTCCATCCTGAATTCATGAGCTCTGTTGATCCTGATGTATTATTTAATCCCGGCAGTGACAGAACATATTCTCTAAATCTGACTGCTGGAATACCTGTAATAAAAGCATTAAATTATGATAAACTTGTTTCAGTTGATCTCTATTTATCAGCTATAAATAAGATTGCACGCATTAATATTGATAGTATTTTCGTAGTGAAAGCATACTGATGATAAACGATATTCTCTTTCTTGTATTGTTAGTAGTTATGAGTGCCTTTTTTTCGGGATCAGAAATTGCCTTTGTAACAGGGAATAAATTAAAGATAGAAATTAAAGCACGAAAGAAACATCTGTCTGCACAAAGTGCACTCTATTTTACAAATAATCCCCAAAATTTCTTTTCCGTTATTCTTATAGGCAATAGTATAGTTAGCATCTCTTTTGCGTCGCTTTCAGCATTGTTCCTGGCCCGGTTATTCGGTTTTAATGAAATAACCATCCTTGTGATATCAACCTTTGTCCTTCTTATTTTCGGAGAATTGATTCCGAAATATATTTCCCGCGAAATTCCTGACAGAATTGTATTTGTCACAGCCCTCCCAATTAGAATAATTTCTTTTATTCTTTATCCCATTGCAAAAGCTACATCATGGATATCTTCATTATTTACAAAATCCAATTCTCTATCAGGTTGGAGTGCCAATTATCTATTTGATAAGGAGGATATGGAGACACTTGTAAAAGAAAGCCATGAGGCCGGTGTAGTGAATAAAAAGGAAAGTGATATTATCAGCAGGATTCTCGATGTGGGGGACCAAAGAGTCTATGAGGCTATGAGGCCGCGAACGGATGTTGTAGGTATCAATATTGAATCCACAGTTGACGAAGTACTTGATATTTTTATTGAATCCGGTTATTCTAAGTATCCTGTTTATGAAGGAAGTCTCGATAATATTAAAGGTGTTATATTCGCACACGATCTGTTTAATTTTCCTAAGGATCTGCAGAGTATAATAAGGGAAATTATATTTGTTCCTGAGACCAAGAGAAGTTTTGATATGCTTAATGAATTTCTCAATAAACATGTGTCAATTGCTGCGGTTATTGATGAATTCGGCGGAACTGCCGGGATCGTTACTATGGAGGATATTATCGAGGAACTTTTCGGCGAAATTAAAGATGAATACGATATTGATGAGGAGATATTTCGTAAAATTTCATCAAATACATACCTTATAAGCGGTAAGGTTGAGGTTGACCTTATAAATGAAAAGTATAAATTAAATATTCCTTACGGGGACTATGAAACATTAGGGGGATATATCACATCCAGACTCGGCAGGATTCCCTCCCAGGGCGAAAGGGTTACTATAGATAATTATAATATATTAATTGCCAAAGGGAATAATACGAGAATAGATGTAGTTAAAATCCTTATTCCTGAACACTGAAATTCTTAAATCAGAGCATATTGGGAGATGAGCATATTTTCCTTTAAATTTAAACTCTGTAATTGAATTGATTTGAGAAATATCAATAGGTAATTTTGTTAGAGATTAATATTAAAGAAAAAGCTGAAGATTCTAAGGCTAGGACAGGATATTTTCAAACTGATCATGGAATTGTGGAAACACCTATTTTTATGCCTGTGGGCACGCAGGGTACAGTTAAAGCCGTAAACCAAAGTTTTCTTGAAAATGACATTAAGGCTCAAATCGTTCTTTCTAATACTTATCATCTTTATTTAAGACCCGGAACTGAAGTCCTGGAAAAAGCTGGTGGACTCCATAAGTTTATGAACTGGTCTAAACCTATCCTGACCGATAGTGGAGGATACCAGGTATTTAGCCTGACTGAACTTCGAAAACTGAAGAAGGATGGTGTTGAGTTCCGCTCCCATCTGGATGGTTCTAAACATTTCTTCTCTCCTGAAAAGGTTATAGGGATTGAAAGAAGTATTGGTTCGGATATTATGATGGTTTTGGATGAGTGCACTCCCTATCCATGCGATTATCAATATGCTGTAAACTCTACGCAACTTACTTCAGATTGGGCTAGGTTGAATAGAGAAGCTTTTGATAAATCCCGTCCCTTATATGGACATAAACAGTATGCTTTCGGAATAATCCAGGGAAGTGTATTTAAGGAACTTAGGGAAAAGTCAGCACTCGAATTAAATAAACTTGATTTTGATGGGCTTGCCATCGGTGGTCTTGCGGTTGGTGAACCCACAGAACTAATGTATGAATTGATTGATTTTACCACTGACTTTATGCCAGAGAACAGACCAAGATATCTTATGGGTGTAGGTCGTCCTGAAAATATTTTGGAAGCGATTGACCGTGGTGTAGATATGTTCGATTGTGTTATGCCTACTAGGAATGCCCGGAATTCTAATCTCTTTACTTCAACCGGGATCCTTTCTATGAGGAATGCAAAATATAAAGATGATTTTTCGGTAATAGATAACAATTGCTCATGTTATACGTGTTCCAATTATTCTCGTGCTTATTTAAGGCATTTGTTTATAGCAGGAGAAATTCTTGCCCTGGAACTGGCAAGTATTCACAATCTTCATTTTTATCTGGATCTTGTGGGTGAAGCTAGAAAGATGATCCGGGAAGGAAATTTTAAGAAATGGAAAGTAGAAAAAATAAATCAGATTTCTAATAATATAAATAATCATTCGGAGGAATAATTGAATCTTTTAATAGCAATGGCTCCACAGGGCGGAACTGGAGCTGGCGGTGGTAGTATGGTTAGCACTATAGTTATGTTTGGTGCTATATTTTTAATTTTTTATTTTATGATTATCCGTCCTCAACAGAAAAGAGCCAAAGAAAGAGAAAAACTCCTTTCTTCTATTGAAAAAGGGGATAAGGTAATAACAAGTGGTGGTGTGCATGGTATGGTTGCCGGTGTGGAAGAAAAAACTATTTTGCTCCAGGTAACAGAAAATGTTAAATTAAAAGTAGAACGTTCTGCAATAGCTACAATAATTAATAAAGATATTAAAGAAGTTAAAAAAGCGTAATTAGGTTCATATATGTTTAGCCCCGTTGAAGAAGCCATAGAAGAAATAAAAAATGGTAAGGTTATCATTATTGTCGATGATGAAGATAGAGAAAATGAAGGAGACTTTGTCTGTGCTGCTGAATATATAACTCCGGAAATTGTCAACTTTATGGTAACTCATGGCAGGGGAATGCTCTGCGTTGCTGTTAACGGGAAACGGCTCGATGACCTTGGACTTCCCTTAATGGTTGATGCCAACTCTGCTCTTCATGGTACACAGTTTACCATTACTATTGATGCAATTGAAGGAACTACTACCGGAATATCTGCTGCCGACAGGGCTTTAACAATTAAAAAAATGATTGATGATAAATCCCGTGCTTCTGATTTTGCCAGACCGGGACATATCTTCCCCTTGCGTGCACTTGATGAAGGTGTACTTCGGAGAGCTGGTCATACCGAAGCTGCTGTCGATCTTTGCAAACTTACTAAATTAAAAGGTGCAGGAGTCCTTTGCGAAATCCTTAATGAAAATGGCGAAATGGCCCGTGTCCCCGACCTTATTAAGATAGCCAGGAAATTTAAGATCAAAATAACTACTGTTCAGGATATAATAAGATATCGTCTCCAGAATGAAAAACTTATTGAAAAAATAACGGATATCAATTTCCCCACTAAACATGGCTTGTTCCATCTGCATTTATATAAAAGTCTTGTCGATGGAAAGAAACAAATAGCATTGGTTAAGGGAAAAATAAATTCTGAAGACCCAATCCTCGTAAGAATGCATTCCGAATGCCTAACAGGAGATGTATTCCATTCTCTGAGATGTGATTGTAACGACCAACTAAATGCAGCTCTTGATCAGATTGATGCTAATGGATCAGGTGTACTCGTTTATATGAGGCAGGAAGGCAGGGGTATTGGTCTAACTAATAAAATCCTTGCCTATAAACTTCAGGACGAAGGCAAGGATACTGTAGAAGCTAATGAAGCTCTTGGCTTTCAGGCTGACCTTCGGGATTATGGTATAGGCGCCCAGATACTTCTTGATCTTGGAGTTAAGAAGATAAATCTACTTACCAATAATCCTAAAAAGATTATTGGCCTTAAAGGATATGGTCTTGAAATAATTAATCGTATTTCAATTGAAATCACTCCAAATGTTAATAATGAAAAATATCTCAAGACTAAAAGAGATAAAATGGGGCATTTGATACTGCGGTAGGATTTCTATGCATCCGTACTAAGCTATATCTTCTTACTGGTTTCCATTCTCATGTTAATTCTTTAATTTTGTAAAGAAAATCAAAATGGGTTTAAAGTGAAAAAACTACTGTTAGTTTATTTCTTTATATTTCTTACCGTTAATCTTTTTCCTCAAAAGAAAGTCTTTCTGGCGGAAATTACCGGTGAAATAGACCCGCGTATGGCTCCATATATTACCAGGGTTGTAACCGAAGCAGAAAATGATGGCGCTGAAGCCATAATCTTTAGGATAAATACATTCGGCGGAAGGGTAGACGCCGCAACCCAGATAAAAGATGCAATCTTGGGAAGCCGGTTATTAACCATAGCATTTATCAATAACCGCGCTATCTCTGCCGGTTCTTTAATCGCCTTATCGTGCAGAAAAATTTGTATGGTTCCGGGAAGTTCCATTGGAGCCGCTACTGTTGTCGACCAGAGTGGTCAGAAACAAAGTGAGAAATACCAATCATTCATGCGTTCTGAAATGAGGTCAACTGCAGAAAGAAATGGAAGAAGAACTGATATTGTACAGGGAATGGTTGATGAAAATATTCTTGTCCCAGGGATAAATGATAATAACCGGCTTATTACTCTTACTGCAGATGAAGCAATAAAATATGGCATAGCAGATTCTCTTGTTAATAGCATCAACGGTTGTCTTTCGGCTTTTGGACTAAAAGATGCTCAGGTTATTAAAGTCAGTTCTAACTGGGCTGAAGACTTAGTCGGTTTCCTTAACCAGCCCCTGATTTCCTCTATTCTGATTATGTTGGGACTTGTAGGAATATTTGCTGAGATAAAATCTCCTGGTTTTGGATTTCCTGTTATAATTGGAATCATTTCACTGCTTCTCTTTTTCGGCTCTTCATATATATTGCAGCTTGCCTCAATTATAAATATTTTATTATTTATTATAGGAGTTATACTGCTATTACTTGAAATATTTGTAATCCCTGGTTTTGCAATTACCGGTGTGATAGGAATAATTCTTATCATCGGCTCAATTTTCCTTTCCCTTTTGGGGACTAATCTTCCATATTGGGATTCGATATCTGTTTCAAGAGCTGTTATTCAGCTATCCGTGTCTTTGCTCTTTGCTTTTATACTGATATACCTTCTGGCTAAAATTCTTCCAAAGAGTTCTGCCTTCAGCCGTCTTGTTCTATCAAATGAAGAAAAAGCGGACCAGGGATTTGTTTCATATCCTTCAATGAAAGAACTAATAGGCTTGGAAGGAATTGCTTTAACAACACTGAGACCCGCTGGTTCAGCGGAGTTTAATGGACAAAAATATGACGTTGTTGCAGATTGGGAGTATATCCCCAAAGGGAACAAAGTAAAAGTAATTCGTGTGGAAGGTATTAAGGTTGTTGTTAAAGAATTGAAGGATTAACCGATATATAGTTCTGATATTTCTTTGATAATGCTCATTTTTATTTCGTTTTTTAATATTTAAGTTATTATAATTAAGAAATATTTAATATGTATGGTGAAATGATGGCTTTGCTCCCTATTACTTTAATTGGTGATAAAATCCTGAGACGTAAAGTTAAAAAAGTTACTGAGGTAGATGTAGAAACTGTCGACCTGATTAAAAATATGTTTTCGACAATGAGAAATGCAAATGGAATCGGTTTAGCTGCAAACCAGGTAGGAGCAGATAAAGCTATTATTGTTATCGATGTCTCAGTCGTGGATGAATATAAGAATGTTAAACCGATGGTATTGATTAACCCTAATATAATATTCAGATCAGAAGAAAAAATTGTAATGGAAGAAGGTTGTCTTAGTATCCCTGATATTCGGTGTGAAATCGACCGACCAAAAGAAATAGTAATTAAATTTAAGGATACTGATATGCGGGAGCACGAATTGGAAGCTTCCGCCTTGTTAGCACGTGTTCTTCAACATGAGAATGATCATCTCAATGGAATATTATTTACTGATCTGATTGATCAGAATTTGAAGAAGAAGCTGAAGAAACCACTTAATCTGATTAAAAATAGACAACTGGAAGTTGATTATCCCGTAACCGCAGACGCAGAATACCGCCTTTAATGAATATTATATTTATGGGGACTCCCGATTTTTCAATTCCTTCTCTTGAAAAAATATTTCAATCAGATCACAAATTAATTGCCATTGTAACTGCACCTGATAAAGAAAGAGGTAGGGGACAAAAGCTTTCTTTTACTCCGGTTAAAGAATTCGCTTTAAAAAACAATATTCCTCTATTTCAGCCCGATCGGTTAAAAGATGAAGACTTCCTTAGAACACTCAAAGGTCTTGCTCCGGATCTGTTTGTAGTAGTCGCATTCCGTATACTACCCAGGGAATTATATACTATACCTAAATACGGTTCAATTAATTTACATGCGTCCTTACTACCGAAATATCGTGGTGCTGCTCCTATCCAGTGGTCCATTATAAATGGTGATAAGGAAACCGGCGTAACTACATTTGCATTAGAAGATAAAGTAGACACTGGTAATATATATATACAAAAGAAGATAGAGATTTTAGATAATGATAATTTTGGCATTGTTCATGATAAATTAAGCACTATAGGAGCAGAAGCTGTATTAGAAACGATTAACCTGATATCAACCGGTAATTACGTTTTTCATGATCAGGATGATTCCCTTTCTTCGTCTGCTCCCAAAATAACTAAAGACAGTGGATTAATTGATTGGAATAAACCTGCATCTGAGATCAATAATCTAATAAGAGGTTTATCTCCATATCCGGGAGCATACTTCTTTCATAAGGATAGACTTATTAAAATTTATAAGGCATCTATAAACAGGGAAATAGAAAATAATCCCGGGATAATATATGCTCAAAAAGATGATTTAATTATAGGGTGTGGACAATTTGCTCTGAATATTTTAGAATTACAGCTTGAAGGGAAGAAAAAACTAACTACTTCTGAATTTTTACGTGGGTTTAATTTTATATGAGCAAATTATTCCTGATCTTCTTTCTATTAATTATTTCCTCATATATTTTTCCCCAGGATAATCCGGATTCTGCAGAAGTCTCCCTTATTGATAATTATGTAACACCTGACAATCCACCCATATTAATCGTATCGTTCGTTACTAACATTTCCGTTAAATCAAAAATCATCATTGAAGATAAATATGAATATCCTGTGTCAAAAGATCTAACAGTAAACCATAGGGATAGTATTGATATTTCAAGTCTTAAGCTGAATTCTAAACAGATCCATTTTGTAATTCAGACGGAGGATTCACTCGGAAAGAAATTTACGAGTGAAATATTTGAGGTCGATTTGCCTAAAGAAGTTGACATAAAGGGAGAATCGAATTTTTTATTGCTTTGCCTTTTGGGAGGAACTGTATTTCTTCTTCCTTCACCTGCTTATGTAAATTGGGAAGGTAAATCGTATTTTAGTTTGTCTAAGGAGATCCCACTTGTATTCATCAGATCAGGAAGTTTTTCTTACCCAACCGGATATTTCTCGGTGGAATATGCTTTTGTATATCAGGCTCCTGTAAGAAATTTTTTCAGAATAGGATATAAACATATAATTGAAGTTCCGGGAATTGAATATTTTTCTCCGGGTGTCGATGGATTAACAAATCTGAATGGATTTAATGGAATTAGTCCGGAACTATCAATAGGTTGGTTGAAAATCTTCGATACTTTTACACTTTATTCACGTTTTAGATATAACTTTAAACCCGGTGGAAAGAATAGTGAATTCAGTGAAATATCTATAGGGTTATATTCAGGCTTCTTTGCAATCTATTTCTGAGTTCCTAGGCAGGTGTTATTTTAATTTGATCATCATTTCTGAAATTATGTTTCTCCTCATTTAGGTCTACTGTTAATTTATTCCCGCTTACTGAACTTATCCTTCCATTAAATGATGATTCGATTCCTGGTTCTTTATTATCAAAAACAATTTCAGGTTTTCCGCTAATAATAATCCTACCTTTAGATATAACATACACTTTGTCAGCCAACCTTGAAATTTCATCAATATCATGGCTGACAAGAATTGTAGTAGCAGAAAAATTTCGATGAGCTGTTATTATTTCCTGTTGTAGAATTTGTCTGGTTTCACTATCAAGAGCAGACAGAGGTTCATCCAGTAATAGTATCTTAGGTTTTCTGGCTAATGCTCTTGCTACAGCCGCCCTCTGTTTTTGACCCCCGGACAGTGTATCCGGTTTTCTTTTCTTTAATTCTTCAAGATTAAATATATTCAGAAGGTCATTTACGTGATTAACATCCTTTTGTTTCTGGGCATAAAAAAGATGATCTTCTACAGTCATGTTCGGAAATAAAGCATAATCCTGAAAGACAAATCCGATGTTGCGAAGTTGTGTTTTAATATTTAACTCTTTGGAAGAATTAAACCAATCTTCCTCTCCGACCTTAATATAACCCGAATCCGGCTTTGTTAATCCGGAAATCATTCTCAGAATTGTAGTTTTGCCCACTCCTGATTTTCCGAATAATGTTATAAAGCCATGCTCGGGAATTTCAAGCTCTACATCTAACTCAATAATCCCTTCTATAGTGTGTATACTTTTTATTAGATGTAAATCTATTAGATTTTTTTCCATCTGAGAAACTCTTTATTTATACCATAAATAAAAATCATGATAATAAAACTGAACAAAAACAGGAAGAGGGAATATTTATGTGCCATAGCAAAGTTCAATGACTGCACTTCATCATAAACTGCAATTGAGGCTACTCTCGTTTGTCCCGGTATATTTCCCCCGATCATTAAGATTACACCGAACTCACCAATCGTATGTGCAAAAGTTAGACATATTCCTGTAAGAATTGCAGGCTTAATATTAGGTAACAAAACCTTTATCAGTGTAGTAATACGTGTTTTGCCTAAAGTATATGAAGCATCCTTAAGAGACTGAGGTAAATTGCTGAACCCGGTCTGTAGTGAATTAACCATAAATGGTAAATTATAAATTAATGATCCTACAAGTATCCCTGTAAATGTGAAAGCAAGGCGAATATCGAAAAAGCGAGCAAGGAAATCGCCAAACCAATAATTAGGACTAAATGTCAATAATAAGTAAAAACCTAGTACAGATGGAGGTAAAACAAGCGGCATGCTAATAAGTGCCTGTACTATTATCTTTAATCTAAACTGAGAATAAGTTAGAAAATAAGCGGTGGGAATACCAATAAGAAAAAGAATTATTGTAGTTAATAATGCCAGTTTGATTGATATCTCAAATGTTTGAAAAAACAGGTTGTCCATCTTTAATTTTTTAATTTTAGGAAACTGAAATTTGAAATAGGAAGTTAAAAATAATGCAAATATTTCATTTTATCGAATATGTGTCTAATATCAGCCTGATTTTATACATTGTTAATATATTAGAATATAATTATAAAAGAATTCAAATTAATATTTACTCAACAATGAAAATTTATTATGCATGATAATCAATATGATAAAGAAAACAGCCGTTTTCAGGAAAATGATAAAAGCGCGGAAACTCCATTATTTAGTGAGATACAAAAACAAATAAAGGAGATATCAGACTATAAATATGCTCTTGATGAGTCTTGCATCGTGGCAATTACAGACCAGAAAGGTATAATAAAACACGTTAATAATAATTTCTGCCGGATATCAAAATATAGTGCTGAAGAATTGCTGGGACAGGATCATAGGATTATAAATTCGGGCTTTCATCCTAAAGAATATATCAGAGATTTATGGGTAACAATTGCTAAAGGTAAGGTGTGGCGTGGTGAACTCAAGAATAAAGCAAAAGACGGTACAATCTATTGGGTCGATACTACCATTGTTCCTTTCCTGGATGAAAACAAGAAACCATATCAATATGTGGCTATAAGGTCGGATATAACATCAAGAAAAGTTGCAGAGGAAACGATCAAGACTTCCCTTAAGGAAAAAGAAGTTCTTATCCGCGAAGTATATCACCGTACTAAAAATAATATGCAGGTTATCAGCTCACTGTTAGGGTTAAAAGCTGCTGTCATTGATGATGATCAGATTAAAAACATTTTGCAGGATATGAAAGATAGAATTCAAACCATTGCCTTGGTTCATCAGAAATTATACCAGTCTCAGAATTTATCTTTTGTCGATCTTAAAGATTATATTTCAGATCTTGCAAAGCTTCTGATTAATAGCCATTTAAATGATTCAGAGAAAATATCTCTGGTTCTTGATCTTGACAGCATCAATATTGAGCTTGATACTGCTGTACCGTGCGGGTTGATAATAAATGAACTTATTTCCAATTCACTAAAATATGCCTTCCCGGGGGATCGAAAAGGGACTATCAAAGTGACACTGAAAAAATTACCTGAGGAAATGATAGAACTCGTAGTATATGATAACGGTATAGGTATCCCTGATGGGGAAAATTTTTTAAATAAGAATACACTGGGTATGCAGTTGTTAACTGGTATTGTGGAGGATCAGCTTATGGGGACAATCAATATTTCAACGAATAATGGATTGTATTGTAATGTGCATTTCAAAAATAATATAATTACTGAAAACACCTAATGTAGTTCAAAATCTTCTACATTCTGTAGGATAAGTATTGACTAATAACCCGCCGCCTTAATTTTTTACACATCGAACTGCAAATCCATACTTATTTCCTATCGAAGTCAAATTTATAGAGGAGCTTGCATTGTAGAAATACATTTCATAAGCTTCTGAAGGAACAGTCGAAGTAGAACTCCAAAAATTAGATGAATAATCTCCATCATAAAACATCCAAAAATCTGAACTAAAATAGAGAAAGTATGGCTCCGTTAAAGCGGAAAATCCGCTTGTGTTTGTTCCGTTCCCTTGCCCGATCTCAATTAATGCCAGGTTATCATTATTCACTGTATTGATAAGAGTATTAAATTCGCTTAATGTCGGTATATGCCAATCATTTGGACAAATACCTTGTGCCTTTTCAGTTGAAGAAAATTGCATCGCTTCATTCCATTGATATAAACCCCCATATATATTACAGTTGTCATCTTGATCCATATAACAGTATTTATTTATATTATCTGGTCCTATCCCTGTCTGGTCCACCCCTCCGTCAATCCTTGTTCCAACATTCAGGTTTTCTTTTAACCAATATTGTGAACCTATTTGAACTATATGATAGGTCTGACCAGCATAGGATAAAGAATCCGAAGAGGCTCGAGTGGGAACTTGTTTTGCTACAAAATTGGTATTGTTATTATCAATCCATGTGAAATCATCACTGGTAACCTGACCATCACCGTTTACATCATTTGCAATATGATAATCAAAATTGGAGTTATCATTATCTACACCTGTAAAGTCATCACTGGTAACCTGACCATCTTGATTTACATCGCCGCTGTATATACAAGCCTTACCGCTATGAACTCCCATTGGGTTCATGCTTCCGTCTGTATAAGCCTGACCAACACCTGAGGTGAAATCATAGCTTAAAGTATCGGCAATGAAACTATGAGCAGCTGCACTCCAGATTTCTACTGTAGTAAGACTCTTTACTACTATGTAGTATGGCGTGCCGTTTGTTACTGTTGTGAATAAGAATGAACCAACCCCTTCAGTACTTAAAGTAGCTGTCTTTGATTCAACAACTTCTAAAGTACTTGCATTATGCAATTCCACTGTAACTTCAGGAGTCGTTGACATTGCAGTTCTGCCTGTAACATACATAGCTTCAATTAATGCAGTCAGTGTTAAATTTAATGTTGTCTCTTTCTTCAAACTGTTTGTTGATGAAGATTTGATTTTAGATAAATGAGCTGTTTGTGCACTTGATGGTATCGCAGTGAGAAATAATAAAAAAACTGACATAATATAAATTTTCATTATAATAATTTATTTGTTTATAGTAATATTAAATTAAGTAAAAAATATTTATTAAAAAACAAGTATGATACCCTAAATTGTTCTTAAAAAGTACCTAGATATCATTTGGGATACATTGAGATCATGAACTAATTTTATATCTTAATAACAGAGTGAGATAAAAATATTTTTATTAGACACATTATTTAAATACCTTTACAGCTTTCAAATTATGATTTTAGGCTATGTTTTCTGATATAATTATTAAATCTTCCATTGCAGTAATTTCTTCTATTTCAGGGGCTGTACTGCTGTTTTTCATTAAACTTAATCATAAAAAACTCTGTTCCTTAATTTCATTCTCAGCTGGGGCGCTGCTTGGTGCCGCAGGTTTTACCCTAATACCAGAATCTTACCAAAATTTAAGCATTTATCATACATATAGTTTGGTAGAGATGGTTGTGGGCGTATTATCCGGATATGCTCTTTTCTGGTTTATAACGAAATACTATTCTCATGTTTGTCCAGCATGTTCGGCAAGTCATTTTGATGAACAAACGACCAAAAAATTTTCTGAAATTGTATTAACATTACTGACTGCACTTTCTATCCACTCATTTCTTGATGGAATGGCGATAGCAAGCGGGGGAGTAAATATGGATAGAGGGAATAATTCAATTTTTATTGCAATAGCAACTCACAAATTCCCTGAGGGCTTAGCTCTTGCAGCATTGATGTTCAGTTCAAATTACAAAAAAGGGAAGATACTTCTTTATGTCAGTTTAGTTGAAATGATGACAATTGTTGGTGCTGTGAGCGGGATTTATTTTTTCCGAAGTAGTTTATCACCGGTTTTAATGGGAATAATTATGGCGCATATTGCCGGGGGATTTATATTTTTAGCATTCCATGCTGTCTTTGGGGAGATGCTTAAAAATCATAAGAATCTTGTTTTGATTTCATTCGGAATGGGAATGTTATTAATTTTATCTGTGTATTTATTGTTCGATTAATTAGTAAGAAAGGTACATTTGGAAAGATGCCAGAGTGGTTGAATGGGACGGTCTCGAAAACCGTTGAACCCGTTAGGGTTCCGAGAGTTCGAATCTCTCTCTTTCCGCTGAAGTAAAAACCTCAATGATTCAAAAAATCATTGAGGTTTTATAATTCAATTGGTGAATGGACAGGTAATATTGAATGAAAATTATTAGATGAATTGAAAATTAAATTTGGATATGAGCTGGTTTGTTCAATAAGTGGAATAAGCCCCCCATTATTATTTAATACTATAGCTTTTTACGGTATTATCTTTAAATGTTACTTTTACCGTTGAAGGAATACTCTTATAATCAGGATATTTATGTATCCTCTTTTTATCAGTGATTCCGTCATTCCAATGGATACTCGATATTTCCAATCGGACTGATTCCCAGTTTGAGATCAGAACTACGGAACCATTAACAATAAAGTTTATATTTGTATTTTTCTTTGGATTGTCAGGAGGTTTTTTATCAATATTCTTTTCCACCGGCTTTTGAGTAATCATAATAGGTGCTTTAATATCCTTATCTTTCTTATTGACTGGAGGGGATGTTAACGAATCTACTGTATTCACCGGTGAAGAAATTTCAACAGGATTGTTCTTTGAACCGTAATTTACTTTATATATTACCAATCCAATTAAAATTAAAATCAGCGGAATGATTGTTAACAGAAGTGTTTTGGTGGAAACTCTTTCTTTATTTGGATGTCTATTAATAAATGATCCATTAAATGCGGCAACGGAGATATTATCTTTTCTTACTGTACCGGAAGCCGAATGAAGTAATTTTTTACAAGCCTCTTCAGGACTTTTACTTGAGACAACCACACGCTGAATAAAATTCCGGTCCAATACTGCGGACAGATTTTCACTGCAAATCAGTATGGTATCCTCTTTGTTAATTTTACCGGAAAATAGCTGTGGTTTTTCCAGTAAACCCGGCTGTGATATTGAATCTCCCAGATCCCCGCTATCGTTTATCACATGGATTGACTGTGAATTAATAATATAAGATGAACCGGTTCCTGTTCGTGCAACATATATATCCCGGGTTTCATTTACTGATTTCAGTATTAAAACTATTGTACATGGAATTTTGTTTTTACAAAGAAATGCTGAAGCTTCAAGAAATGTCTTTTTGATATCATCACGGTTTATCTGAAATTTATCAGCATACTGTTTATAATCACCCTTAACAAATAATCTATTTACGAATAACTCAGTTTCGGTTAATTCAAGATCCTTGATAATAGCGCTGCTAAAGTTATCGACTACCATCATTACATAATTAATGGGGGAATCCGGCAAAATCACTTCTTTGGCAAAGACCGAATCTTTAGAAAGTTCCTTGTTCTTACCTACTAATGTAATTGAAAATACATTTGAGTAGGAGCTGTTATAATCTAAAATTATCTCTCCTCTTATTTAATTTCTAATTTAATTTTGTTACCTGCTTCTGTAGCTTTAACATCTATATCAATAACAAGTTTATTTTTACCGGAGGGATTATTCCGAAACTTAATCCTGGAAAATTCAGCCTCATGCTTTTTGAATGCTTTTGCATCGCCCACAGTACATGTTAAATATATTCCGCTTTGAAATCCCTTAAATGTTGCGGCTATATTATTGTATTCATCTAAAATAAGTTTTCCTTCTTCTTTCAACCCTTTTTTATTTACAAAATCACTAAGGTTAAGAGCCTCCCTCAAATGAAGATTATATACTTTATTTACTGAATCGATTGATAATGATTGTGAAGGAATGAAAACCGGATGAACCGTTGGTATTGAATCAACCTTTACTACTGTTCTTGTTTCTAATGTTTTTATGGTATCATGAAGATCCATTAGCTGTTTATTTAATTTTGTATTCTCTTGTTGAAGAATAAAATATCTGTCCCTGTATTCATCCACTCCCTTTTCAACTTTCTGTGGTTCAACCTCCGTGCTGAATAAATTATAGCTCAATCCCAGGTTAATTGTCGAAAAGCTAATGTATGTATTTTCAATTTTTATCTTGGGGCCGAAATAAGTTCCAACAGATGCTGAAACTGATAGCGATTTATCCAGGGGACATTTAATTCCGAACTGAAAAGCTCCCATATAAAAATTCAGAATTGAATTTATCCATCCCTTATTTGAACTAACTATATTCATCGATCTGTCAAGTGATACACCCATTTTGCCAAATATTTTCCATTCATTAAAATTTAAAGCCAGCCCTCCAAAAACAAATGGCATAAAAACCTCAGCCTGTTTGCTTATACCATCTAATTTTCCATTTAGCTCCAGCCACATAAAATCAAAACCGCCGTTAATTTCTAAATTTGAAAATAAAGGATAATTGTACTGTCCGCCAATCAGGAAATTACCGGGGTATACATTGGTTTGATCAAAACCTTTGATAACAACAGCAGATAAAAAATCACCTTGAAAAGAAACTCCTTCATCCTGGGCAAAATATTCAGGTGAATATGAGAAGATGGAAAGCAGAATTACTGTGCTTAAAAAAAATATCTTGTTATTAATATAAGTAAAAAGTATTTCTTTAGACATAAAAGCTACCTTATGTGATACAATTATCAAAAATACATAATTTATTATTTATTTATCCATATTAATAAACAAATCCATTATGACCTTTCTGGAGTTTAAATGAACTTTAGGTTAAAAAATCATCTTCTTTCTTGTGATTCATTAACTACTAATTATGCATGAAAATACAATATATTCGATAAATTAAAATCTATATACATAAAAATAGAATAAATATGCAAAAAACTATTGACAATATAACTCATTGCATTTATATTTAATACCTAGACTTAATTCAAGTCTGATTCAAAAAGAAGATTTTTATTAAATAAATAGGTAATAGTTTGATTTCAGTCGGCATCATAGGAGGAAGCGGGTACACAGGTAAATATCTGGTACAATTTTGTCTAAATCATCCGGAAATTGAAAGCATTAGTATATATGGAAATTCAACAGCCGGTATGACTTTACACCAGGTATTTCCGGAATTATTAAATGAATGTCCTGATTATACTATACTTAATGTAAAGAATATTTCTTTTGAACATGATATATATTTCATTGCTCTGCCCCATGGTGAAGCTCTTAATTTTGTACCGATGCTAATTAATCAACAAAAGAAAGTCATCGATTTGGGAGGTGACTACAGGTTAGATAACGCCAATATTTATTATGATTGGTACAAAATAAATCATACTTCTCCCAATCTGTTGCAGTTGAAAGTATATGGTCTGGCTGATTTTCTTGATAATTCATTTTATCAGAATTCTCTGGTTGCAAATCCGGGCTGTTATCCTACCGCTACCTTATTAGGTCTGCTTCCATTAGTTAAGAATTTTCATAATAATATTATTTCAGCAAGTACCTCTGCCTATTCAGGAACAAGCGGGGCAGGGAAGTCAGTCAAACCCGACCTCTCATTTTCAGAGATGGATAGAAATGTAAAAGCTTACAATGTTAATGCACATAGACATCAGCCCGAGATTGAACAGAATCTCATTAAATTTGGCTTTTCATCTCCTTATTCGTTTACTACTCACTTGCTTCCTGTAAGTGTTGGAATTTATGCAACTACCACGGTTTTCCTTGATTCAGATATGTCAAAAGAAAATATCAGGGAAATTTATAATGAGCATTATGAGGATTCTTCTTTTGTTAGAATGCGGGAAACACCCCCTAACTTGAAGTGGGTGGTTGATACTAACTTCTGCGATATAAATGTAAATGTTAATAAAAACACTATTGTAATTACATCGGCTATTGATAATTTAATTAAAGGCGCATCAGGTCAGGCTATTCAGAACCTGAATAAAATTTACAACTGGGATGAAACTGCCGGGTTGTTGAAAGGAGTTAAGAATGTTTCAGTTCATTAAAAATGGTACTGTAACCTCTGTTCAGGGATTTAAAGCTGCAGGTATTCACTGCGGAATTAAAAGAAGTAAAAAAGATCTTGCAATTATTTACTCAGACGTACCGTGCAATGCAGCCGGAACATTCACACTTAATAAAGTAAAAGCCGCCCCAATCTTAATCTCCCAAAAAATTATTGCAAATAAAAATAAGGTTAAGGCTATTCTTGTTAACTCCGGAAATGCCAATGCCTGCACCGGTGAACAGGGACATAATGACGCACTGGATATCCAGAGTTCTTGTGCAAAAAAACTTGGCATAAATCCCGATGAAGTTCTTATCTCTTCAACAGGTGTTATTGGTCAGCTGCTCCCGATCGCAACTATCATTCGGGGAGTAAATAAAATTATCGGGTCCCTCTCAAGTACCGGAGGGTTGGATGCTGCTGAAGCTATATTAACAACTGATCTCAGGTTAAAATCCTTCGCTTTGAAAGTTCAACTTTCAACTGGTGTAATTACAATCGGTGGTATATGTAAAGGCAGCGGCATGATTATGCCAAATATGGCTACTATGCTTGCATTTCTTACAACCGATGCTGATATAGATCAGCCTGTTTTGCAGGAATTATTGTTAATGTCTGTTAATAGGACATTTAATAAAATTACTGTGGATGGAGATACAAGCACCAACGATATGGTGATTCTCCTTGCAAATGGCAATTCAGGAATTGCGGTTCTCAATGATACAGACGACTATAATCAATTTCTTATCGGACTGAATAAAATATGTGAAGAAATGGCTAAATCTATTATAGTAGATGGTGAAGGTGCTACAAAACTAATTCAGGTAACTGTTAATAGCGCTAAGACAATTTTTGATGCAGATTCTATCGCAAAATCAATTGCTAATTCTCCTTTGGTAAAAACTGCCTGTAATGGAGCTGATGCCAACTGGGGAAGAATAATTTCCGCGGCAGGAAAGAGTGGCGCAGACTTCAATCCCTTAAACACCAATATCTATTTCGATGATCTCCCTGTAATGCTTGCCGGATATAAAATAGTTTTGGACGAGGATAAGGCTTCTAAAATTCTTAACAAAGATAATTTCTCTATTTCTCTTAACCTGAACGAAGGAGATTGTTCTGCAACCTGGTGGACATGCGATTTCTCCCAGGAATATGTAAAAATAAACGCGAATTACAGGACATGATTATGAAAATAGCAGTAGTTAAATTGAGCGGCAAAGCAATAGCAGATTTCATTTCAAACCCTGGTTGCCTTAAAGTAATAAAGAAACTTAACTCTACCTTTGATGGTTTGATAATCGTTCACGGAGCCGGCAGCCAGATATCCGAATGGACCTCCGCACTTGGAGGAAAGAATAATTTTATAAATGGACAAAGAGTCACAGACGAATTCTCAATGGATATCGTTGCAGCAGTTCAGGCTGGAATGATAAACAGCAAAATCACCGGTTATCTTTGCTCAAAGGAATTAAACGCTATTGGTCTTACCGGTATAGATAATAATATTTTTGTTGCTGACTATATTGATGAAAATTTAGGATTTGTAGGAATACCTAAACTTAATAAGAATGTCTCCTGGCTGAAAGATCTTATGCTTAGCTCAATC
This sequence comes from Ignavibacteriaceae bacterium, assembly GCA_031292435.1. GTDB lineage: Bacteria > Bacteroidota > Ignavibacteria > Ignavibacteriales > Ignavibacteriaceae > Fen-1301. The sequence goes on along the minus strand of JARLHD010000330.1, from coordinate 81 downwards.
ATTCCTGTATTTTCAAGTATCTGCAGAGATAAGGCTGGTAACCTTATGAATGTTAACGCCGATGTATTTACTAATATCCTT
>JARLHD010000038.1 GCA_031292435.1 Ignavibacteriaceae bacterium | reverse complement strand
TTACAGGTAATCAGTTCTGAATTAACGCATACAGGTCCAAAGGCGGCATTGAGTGGTTCAGTTGTATTTTCGTTTTTATATACTGCGCCTGCGACGACGGGAGATCAGACGATACACGCAGCAGGGTTAAGTACTAACAATAATGGAAGTTCAAGCGGTGATTTATGGAATAATGCACCTAACTTTACCGTCTCGGTGCAAAATGTAACTCCAGTAGAGCTTAAAAGTTTTACAGCAAATGTAACGGGAAATGATGTTGAGCTTAATTGGTCGACAGCAACCGAGATTAATAATTTCGGATACAAGATAGACCGTATGGATATTAAAAAAGCAACCTGGGAAAACATAGCATTCATTAACGGATATGGAAGTTCTACTACCAGTCATAATTATACATATACAGATAAAGACCTTAATGCAGGAAATTATATGTACAGGTTAATCCAGCTGGATATTAGTGGAAGCCAGAGAGTATTTAATCTTGAAGGAGAGGTAACAATTACGAAGCCGACCAGTTATGAGATAAGCCAGAATTATCCTAACCCTTTTAATCCTTCAACAATTATAAAATACCAGATTCCTGAAAACAGTGAAGTAAGTTTGAAGATATACAATACGATAGGTAAGGAAGTAGCAGAATTAGTTAATGGAAATATTACTGCCGGAGTACATGAAGTAAATTTCAATGCAGCGCATTTAAGTTCGGGGGTTTATTATTACGTAATCAGGGCGGGAAATAATTTTGTTCAGACCAGGAAGATGATCTTATTAAAATAATTCTAATCCAATTCTAACTTTAAGGCCGCAACATAATGCTGCGGCTTTTTTAATGAGTTTGGACTATAGAGATTGAGAATGGTGTAACAGAGGCTGTATGGACTACAGGACTTCCATTATAGATTTCATTTCCCGTGCCGACAATTGTCATAGTCTGAGCTGCAACGGTTGCAACATAAACACCATTTGGGGTAGAATCGACATGAGCGGGGATAGTCCAACCAGTAAAGGAGCGATCACCGCCTCCCATAGCCGAAGGTCTTCTCCAATATTCCTGAGCCATTGTGCCAAGGTTGTTTAGATCTGAGACGATGCTATCCCTGTTAGAGGAAATTGCATTAGAATTAAACATATTAAAACCTACGACAACGGCGATTGCGACCACGATAACACCAAGGACAACTAGAAGTAGTTGCTGCTGACCCATAATTTTTCTCCTACGAAAATAAAGATGAAAATAGAACTTAAAAAATCGACATGCCAGTTATAATCCAAGACATATCAATTCATAGGATATTCGACGTTATAAGACAAAATATATGCCATTAGAGAACTGGCAGTTTTATAAGATAGGGTAAAAAGAATTATCCTATTTCAGTAAAATTTACCGAATTGTTCGTAGAATAGGTAAATAGATTATACATCAACCGAAACCCTGAAACAGTGATTTATTAGAAGAAATCCTTAAATATTCTATCAAATAGAGAGAATATTTAAGCGGTAAATGCTTCCAAATCCTGAATATCCTGATTATTCAATTTTATATCAGCCGCATTCATGACACCATTTACCTGAAGTGGATTTCTGGCTCCAACAATAGCTGCAGTAACCGCGGGATTTTTAAGTACCCATGCGATGGCGATCTCGCCGGCATTCCTATTTAATTTTTTAGCAATAGATTTAAGTTTTTCTGCGAGTTCAAGATTCTTAGATAATTTAGGTTCGAGAAAGTTTGCGCTTCTACTGCGCCAGTCATCCTCAGACAGATTTGCAGCTCTTTCTTTAGAGAAAGTTCCGGTGAGCAGACCGGAGGACATAGGAGAATAAACAATTACACCGATATTATTTTCTTTACAGAAAGGAAGAATTTCAGGTTCATATTTTCTATTTATTAAATTATATGGAGGCTGCAAGGAAGTAACGGGCGCGATCTTCATAGCTGTTTGAAGCTGGGGGACATTAAAATTAGAAACACCTATCCATTTAACTTTTCCTTCTGTCTTTAATTTGGCCATCATTTCCCACGCTGGTTCAATTTTATCATCATTATTTCTTGGGGGCCAATGAATCTGGTAAAGATCGATAGCATCAACTTTTAATCTTTTGAGACTGCTTTCACATTCCTTGCGAATGGAATCGGGGTCGTGCGAGAGAATAATATTTTTATCCTTATCCCATACCTGAGCGCATTTGGTAAAGACATAGGGTTTATTGCCTTTCCAAAGGGACAGAGCTTTAGCGACTATTTCTTCGGAATGCCCGAGTCCATATACAGCGGCGGTATCAATCCAATTTATGCCTAATTCAAGGGCACGAATAATGGCACTAACAGATTCATTATCCTCCTGATGCCCCCAACCGAAATCCCATCCAGCGCCACCGATAGCCCAAGCGCCGAAGCCGATATTAGTAATATCTAAATCAGAATTTCCTAATTTTTTCTTATTCAATTTTTGCTTCCTGAAAATAAATTAATTACAAAATCTATCTTAAGAAAGATAAATTAAAATTCAGTAAAAAAGAATCAGGGGTAAAGTTATATGAAGGCTTGTTTATTTATTTTTTTAAGCTGGTGAAAGCTTACAAGTTTTTTCTGCTTTTCATCCCATAAAGTCAAGATAGAATTTTTAATGCTGGAGCGAAGAGTAATTACATTTCCTTTTTGAAACAAAGGATTTTCAGAATGGCATTTTGGAAGCAGGTAGTTTGGAATCCGCGGACTTAAATGGTGAATATGATGGAAACCAATATTACCAGTGAACCATTGAAGAATGCGGGGCAATTTAAAATAGGAGCTACCCTGCAAAGCTGCTCTTGTATAATCCCAGGAAGTATCAGAATCCCAATAAGTATCGCTGAACTGATGTTGCATATAGAAAAGCCAGACACCAGTTGAAGAAGAAATAATAGTAATAGGAAGCTGAATAAGAAGAAATGCTTGAAATCCTATTAGCCAAATAACGAATGAAAAAAGAATAAGAATGGAAAGAGTAGTAAGATAGACACTTGGTTCAACTTTTTTTAATGACGCTGACCTTGAAATAGGAAACCTATAAAGGAAGACAAACAGAAATGAAGGAATGATCAGGAAAAGGATAACCGGGTTACGATATAAACGATATTTTAGTTTAGACCAACGTGACTGACTAAGATATTCATTAACGGTCATTGTGTAAATATCACCAATTCCCCTATGCTCGAGTTTGCCAGCAGTAGCATGATGAATCGAGTGGCTTTTTCTCCAATAGTGATATGGGGTAAGAGTGAAAAGGCTGGCAAACATACCCAACCAGTCATTCAATCTTTTGGATTGGAAAAAAGATCCATGACCACAGTCGTGCTGGATAATAAATATACGCACAGAGAAGCCAGTGGTTGGAATTGAGAGAACAAAAGTAAGCCAGTAACTAATATCCAGACTGAGGTACATTAAGTACCACATAATAAAAAAAGGAAGGAAGGAATTGCAAAGCTGCCAAGTACTTTTCCAGGCATGGGGAACCTGATAATTTTTAATTATTTCTTTCCAGTTGAGTTCTTCTTTTTTAACAGATCGATCAAACATATAGAATATTTTAATTTAGATTATTAAATAAACGAATAAACCGATTTCCGATTCTTTGGGTTAGGACAAACAATAATAAGCGAATAGTCTTAGCGGGATTGATATCGAGAATTACGGATCATTATTACAAAATAATATAAGTAAATAATGTTGGAAAGAAAGGGGGAATAAAGCTCACTATACTTTTCTTTGAATCTAGTCGAACTTTTCTTAGCATAAGAAAAGTATCAAAGAAATTTGGCTGGAAATAAATTCATTTCTTCCCTACTTTTCCCTTGATGGAAAAGTAGGCAAAAGATCAAGGCTGCAAATAATATTGCTAAAAATTTATTACGCTCCACTGCGAAGAATTAACTCGCCTGTGGCTCAAACAAAATTCTTCGCTTAACGTTCCGCTTCATAAATTTTCTTAACGCTAATTATTTGAGGCCGTTAAATACGAACCAAATATGAATTAGAACTAAACAAGGAATTGGAGCTAATAAAGAAATTAAAGATTAGCTTAATTCTTTATATTTTTTTTCAATTTCTTCAACTTTGTTACGACTATAATCTGAAACTCCGACCATTAAACCCGCTGTTGTAACGACCGCTCCAACAATCTGATAGGTTGTAACATTTTGTCCAAAAAGCATCATAATAAAGGGCATAAGTGCAAGGTATACATTTGTATAAGGAACCCAGAAATGGGCTGCGAATTTTGATAATTTGAAGAATCCGAAACTATAAATATATCCGGTAAGACCGGCCGCTACGACAAATAAAATAGGCCACCAGTTATTTGGGATGATGCTCCCTTCAAATAAAGAGAAGAACCTGTCATAATCAGTAGAAGCAAAAATTGCTTTTATTTGTGTTTTGGTTTCTTCCGGAACGTATTTTTTTAAATTATAATTATCACCAGAAAGTTCATAATAAGAAAGCAAGAAATCTTTTTTAGTCTGATCAACTTTAGCAAGAACCCGAGTTTCAAATTTAGCTTTAGGTGCCTGTTCGGGTACATGTACACTCATTAAATTAGCAATTAAAGGAATAAGAAACAGAGCAGAGGTAATGAAGATCATTTTCCAAATTTCGCGCCACACCACCAATGCATTAGGTCCGACACCCGGTTTGCAAGTCTGGACTGTTTTATTATTCAAAACCTGTTGAGAACACAGACATCCATTAATAATTATTATCCACATAACACCCGAGAAATCGAGAATTGATTTAGGGTCGGTATATCCGCCAATTAACCGGGGGACATAAGGCATAGCCAAGCCCAAAACGACGAGAGAAATACCAATCCAGTGTTCTTTTCTGATTGACGCATTATAAAGGAACTTTCCAAAAAACGGGAGGAAGACAAGGTATACATTAACATATGGGGCATAGATATGGGGTGAATAATAACGCGGTAAATAAAAGAAGCCGATATTTTCAATTACTCCGGTAAATCCGCATATTATAATAGTAATTAAAGAAATAAAACCAGGCCAGAAATATTTTGCTTTTTTACCACGCGTAAATTCAATAACTACAGCGATAAAGGCCCATGCGAATTTGGATACTTCCCTCCACCAGGTCATTACGCCCGGAGAAACGCCGACAGGTTTATTTCCTACGAATCTTTCCTGGTTCCCCATCCAGTTGAGAATATACTGACCTCCTAAAGCCCCATTTATAATTAATAACCAAGTTATAAGTATTACCCATTCCATAGAACGCTTGCCTTTATTAACAAAAAATAAATATCAAGAATATTTTATGAGGTATAAACCTCTTTTTAAAAATAAATCACAAATGTTGATATTACAAACGAATTTATAAAATAGATATAATAAAAAAGCGCCACAGAGGGCGCCTTTGGAGAACAAATATAACAGAAATGTTAAATCTGAATTTTAGTATTACATTTTACGGTTGACAGCACAAAATTTGTCTTTACTTTATTAACACCATCAATGAGGGTTAATTTTTTTAGAATAAAATTTTCATATTCAGGAATATCTTTTACAGCGACTTTCAGAACAAAATCTTCGTCACCAGCAGTATGGTAGCATTCAAGGACTTCATCAATCTTTTTGATTTGACTGGTAAAAGTATTGAATGCATTCATTTTATGGGCTGTTAAGGATACAGAAATAAGAGCGATTACACCCCTGCCGGTTTTTTCAGGATCCACAAGTGCAACATATTTCTTAATTACGCCGGCAGTCTCTAAACGTTTTACCCGATCGAGCATTCCCGAGGCGGAGGTACCAATTTCAGCGGCAAGCTGAGCATTAGTTATTTTAGAATTCGTCTGAAGTATATTGAGTATTTTCTGATCGATGATATCGAATTTCATAGCGATCCTTTTAATTATTTTGTGACAGCAAGATAATTAGAACCATTATTTATATCTTTTCAAACCTTGCCTGGAAGAATCTCAGATACTCCGGCTCATAGACCATTTTTAACCCGGTTATTTTATCCCTGTGTTCAAAAACCTGTTCAATAGATTCGGCAACAACATCCATGTGCGCCTGGGTATAGACTCTTCTCGGAATAGTTAATCTAACCAGTTCCAGATTTGGATAATTATGTTTACCGGTCTCACTATTTCTGCCAGCGGAGACGATACCACGTTCCATTGTACGGACGCCGGAATCAAGGAATATTTCTGCCGAAAGAGCCTGAGCAGGAAACATGTCCTGAGTAAGGTGGGAAAGAAATTTTTTGGCATTAAGGAAGACGCCATGACTTCCGATAGGTTTTACGACCGGGACTCCCATTTCTATTAACTTATTGCCAAGGTATAGTACCTGTCCAACTCTTGCCCTGATATGATCTTCATCGACAGATTCCGAAATACCTATAGACATAGCTTCCATATCCCTGCCGGCAAGACCGCCGTAAGTATGGAGACCTTCATAAATGACGACCATATTTCTTGCTCTTTCAAAAAGCTCATAATCATTTATTGCAAGGAAGCCGCCGATATTTACAAGTGCATCTTTTTTGGCTGACATGGTAGCACCATCAGTCAGATCGCATATTTCCTTTACAATTTCCGACGTAGATTTATCGGCATAACCAGGTTCTCTATCCTTAATAAAGAAAGCATTTTCAGCAACACGGGTCATATCATGAATTATTTTGATTTTATATTTATCAGTCAACTCCCGGACTGCTTTTAAATTTTTCAGGGAAATAGGTTGTCCCCCGGCCATATTGACTGCTGTGGCTACAGCAACGTATGGTATTCTGTCTGCGCCATAGGTATCGATAACTTTCTGCAATTTTTTTAAGTCGATATCACCCTTAAATGGATGTTCATTATCGGGATCGTGAGCTTCATCAATAATTACATCGACAAACTTTCCGCCAGCAAGTTCCTGATGAAGTTTTGTAGTGGTGAAGTACATATTACCGGGAATGATATCACCTTTTTTGATCAGCAGTCTAGAGATAATATGTTCAGCGGCTCTACCCTGGTGGGTGGGAACAACATGTTTATATCCATAATATTTTTGAACGGCTTCTTCGAGATGATAGAAATTTTCGCTTCCGGCGTAGGCTTCATCCCCCATCATGATGCCTGCCCACTGCCTATCGCTCATAGCAGAGGTACCGCTATCAGTTAAAAGATCGATATATACATCGCGTGACCTTAGTAAAAATGTATTATATCCAGCATCTTCTATAGCTTTTTTACGTTCTTCATAGGTCGAAATATGGACTAATTCAACCATTTTTATTTTATAGGGTTCAGCCCATGATCTTTTTTTCTTTTCCATTACAAATCCTAGTAATATTATATAATATATTGCATAAAATATGCTGTTTAAACATAACTATCAAATATTATTCGGTTGAAATTTCTTTTTAGCGAATTATATTCGTTAAAATTTTCTTTGAAGACATTTATTCCCTACTTTTCCCTTGATGGAAAAGTAGGCAAAAGATCAAGGCTGCAAATAATTTAGCTAAAAATTTATTACGTTCCACTGCGAAGAATTAACTCGCCTTCGGCTCAAACAGAATTCTTCGTGCTCGTTCCACTTCATAAATTTTCTTAACGCTAATTATTTGATGCCCCCTTAAATAAGGAAGGGCAAACCTATGCTGATACATTGAGGAGAGAGGAGTTTAAAATCGAGTAGGAGGCATTCGGATTAGTCCGTTTGCCGTCCTCTCACACCACCGTACAAGCCGTTCGGCATACGGCGGTTCGTTAAACTTGCCGCTTTAGGTACGTGACACTCATTT
>JARLHD010000329.1 GCA_031292435.1 Ignavibacteriaceae bacterium | reverse complement strand
TACAGTAACGTGGACACAAAGTGCACAATATTCTATTATTGTCCGTCTTCTCCCACCAATCAGCAATTTTAAGCGCCTCAGTCTTCATGATTTTATCATAACCTCATTAACAAACTTACTTATCCGTTAATCCAAATGAAACCCATTTGTCATTGCCGACCTGGTAAAATATAATTTAATTTATTCTCCTCCTTCCTATATACGTTAATCTTAGCCTGCTAAATTGATAGTGATCTTCTAAAGGCTTAAATTTATTCCAACAATATCGGTTGTGTATTGGAAAATATAAACATCGTTTTTCTTAAGGAGTTATGAAATGAATCGAATTCAATTAGGATTATTTGTATGTTTCATATTTTTCATTAGTTCAAGTCAAGCCCTTTCTCAATGGGTTCAAACTAATGGTCCTTACGGGGGTGGAAATATTCATTGCGTTGCCTTTAGATCTAATAGTGGAAGTGGAATCGATCTTTTTGCGGGAACTGATAATGGCGTCCTCCTTTCAACAAACAATGGTACAAACTGGACTGCAGCTAATTCTGGTATGTCAAATATTCGGGTAGATGCTATTGCATTTAGCGAAAATTATATATTTGCAGGAACCTCGGGCAATGGAGTTCTCCTTTCTTCTGATAATGGATTAATTTGGAATGAAGCTAATACTGGTTTAACTAACTCCTACATTACTTCTTTTGCGATTATGGGTTCTGATTTATTTGCAGGAACTTCATATGGAGGTGTTTTTCTTTCAACCAACAACGGCACTAGTTGGACTGCTGTCAATTCAGGATTGACTGATGTCTTTATTACCTCTCTTTTCGTCAGTGGGCCAAATTTATTTGCTGGTACCTTTAAAGGAGTATTCCAATCAACTAACAAAGGTTTAAGTTGGAATGCCGCTAATAATGGTTTGGAAACTACTGTAATCGGTGATATTATTGGCGATGGGACGAATTTATTAACTACGTTTTTATATTATAATGTTTTTCTGTCAACCGATAATGGCAATAACTGGATAAATACCAATGCGCCAATACCTGTTATTAGCTATGTTTCGGGTCCTGAACAGGAAAATGTCAGGGGTCTTGCAATAAGCGGTAGTAATTTGGTAGTCGCAACTAGCAATATGTATGGTACTGTGGTTTATATCTCAACAAATCTTGGAACCACATGGACTATTGTTAAATCAGAAATATCAGGCACTTATGTAAATACTCTCGCTCTTATCGGTTCAGATTTATTTGCCGGAACAATGGATGATGGTGTTTTTCTTTCGACTAATAATGGCTTTAATTGGAAAACTTCTGATAATGGAATAAAAAATACATCCCCTGTTTCTCTGGTTTCAATGGGAACGAATCTTTATGCGGGTGTTTATAAGGGGGGTGTCTTTCTTTCTACAAATAATGGAATTAGCTGGTCCGATATTAATATTGGTCTAACCAATACTTCTGTCAAATGTTTGGCTATTAATGGTTCTAATTTATTCGCCGGAACCTGGCTGGATGGGGGTGGAGTCTTTCGCTCTACAAACAATGGAGTAAACTGGACTTCAATAAATAATGGATTGACAAATAAAGTTATTCATACCCTGGTTGTTTCAAATCCTTATTTATTTGCTGGTACTCACGATGGAATTTATCGCTCATCAGATAATGGAACAAGCTGGACTGAAGTTAGTTCTGGCTTGATTAACAGGGAAGTTAATTCTCTTGTTTTTAACGGTGCTAATTTATTTGCCGGAACCAATGTCGGGGTCTGCCTCTCAACTAATTTTGGAGATAGTTGGACACCTGCTAATTCTGGGGGGGATTATTATATTTTATCTCTTTTTGCATCTGGATCTAATCTATTAGCCGGTACTTACTATGGAGTTTATCTTTCCACCAATAATGGAATTAGTTGGACTGAAGCTGATTCTGGTATGACCAAAACTGAAGTTCATTCATTTGCTTCTAATTCTACCGATTTGTTCGCTGGTACCGACGAAGGTGTCTACGTTTCCCATAATAATGGGGGAATATGGCAATCGGCAAATGTCGGTCTTATAAATGGAAACAAAAGCATTCAATCGCTCCTCGTCAGTGGCACAACTCTTTTTGCCGGAATTGATAAAAACGCAGTTTGGTCTTGCCCTATTTCAGAAATGATCCTTTCAACAAAAGAATTACCCTCCGCAAAATTGCCTGATAATTTTGATCTCGATCAGAACTACCCCAACCCATTTAATCCTTCAACTACTATTTCTTTTAAACTGCCGCAGCGCGCCCACGTCTCTTTAATTGTTTATGATAATTTAGGAAGATTAGTAAAAACTTTACTTGATGAGGAATTAAATGCCGGCAATTACATAAAACAATTCACACCCGCTAACATTCCAACAGGCATTTATTATTATCGGTTGCAAACTCCAACTTCAACAATCTGTAAAAAAATGATATTTCTTAAATAAGTTCAGTTTAATGGCATGTCCTTATTTGGTTCTTATTTCCTGGCCTCTGCTCTCTTTCCTTATTTGGTTCATATTTAACGACCTTAAATATTTTGCGTAAATAAATTCAGTGGAATGGAATGGCAGTGAGGGAAGCTGTTCGAACGTAGTGAGTTCTTCCCGAGCAATGGAATGGAGCTGAATTTATAGCAAAATATTTTAAGTCATGTTTCTTTTGGTACTCTTTTCTTGCGTCAAGAAAAGTACAATGAATATTTTCTTGAAAAATAGATATATCCGTAATATATTTTTATGTTAAAAAAAATATATTACAACGATTCGAACCTTAGCCAATTCGCCCTGCTCCTCTCCGAGTACGGCGCACCCGCCATAAAAATTACAATATCACCCGGCTTAACAAGACCCGCATCAAGGATCTGCTTCTTCGCCTGGTCAATCGCCAGATGCTCCTTATCTATCTCCTTCTGGAAGATCGACGTAATCCCCCGGTGCAGACATAAATTATTAATCGTCTCAAAGCTGTTCGATATCGCAATTATCTTCGCCTCCGGTCTGTACTTCGATAAGTTGCACGCCGTCCTCCCCTTATAAGTAAAAACAATAATCGCCTCCGCATCAATTTGCCTGCCTATCGCCACACTCGCCCTGCCCATCGAATCAAAAAGGTTGTCCTCAAAATTCTTCGGTATCTCAAACTCAAAATTCTCAACCCCCGTATTCTGCTCCGTCTTCACAATAATATCATTCATCATCTGCACTGCGCCAAACGGAAATTTCCCTACAGACGTTTCCCCGCTCAGCATCACTACATCCGTCCCGTCCCAAACCGCATTCGCCACATCACTCGCCT
>JARLHD010000328.1 GCA_031292435.1 Ignavibacteriaceae bacterium | reverse complement strand
GTTCTGAGCAGTAGTAGTGTCCATCTGCCATTTATTGTAGTCAGCAGTTTGAGTGAAAGTCTTATCCTTCATACCCTGGTCAAACTTTGTATTAGCTTCCTGATCGTCTAATTGCCGATTCTGAATACCAACGAGTGCATCCTGAGTGGCCTGTTTAGAAGCCTCTTGCTGTTTGTTCAGAACCATTTGCTGTCCTGACTGAAACGCTTGCCATAAATCCCATGCCATAATTATCTTCCCCCCATTCTATTTATAAGTGGACTGTACTGGAACCTACTATAATTGGTATAGAGATTCGCTGTAGCCTTTCCACCTGAAGGTATTACTCTCTGTCCAGCCGAAGCATCACCACCGTCACCGTTGATTGACTGAAAGTATTGACCGAGCATATTCATTCCTAATCCAGTGAAACCAGAAGCCTTCTCATTAGAGTTCCTTGCATTAGTCTCGTCTACACCAGCCTGAATCTGATCAGAACTTTCATTAGCCTGAATATTACTCTTATAAGCATCTGCTACAACTCCCATACCTTTACCGTACATATCGGTTTGGAATTGATTAGCTTCTTCACCAGCAGTTTTATTAGCATTTTCAGTATAGTCACCAGTGACTTTTGCTGATGGAGCTACTCCATTTGCATACATCTGATTGACTGATTTATTCATACCAGCTATATACATATCATTGAGGTTGTTAAACTGCTTCTTTCCTATAGTATTGTAATATGAACTATTAGGATCTCCGTAATTGTTTTTAGCATAATTGAGATAGTCATTACCAGCATTGATTATATTACTTGTATCTACCTTCGCCTTACCACCTGAAAACATTCCATAGAGGCTACTTATTCCCCCTACTACTGACATTGGATCCATTATCTATTTCTCCTGTAAAGTAAGGGGAGCAGTTTCGTGCCACCCTTGTTCAGTCTTTACCTGTAAAGCTACTGAACCATCATCCTTCTTAACTACTTGAATTCCACCTGGTAAACCACTATAACCTGGTTTAGCTCCAGTTGGTTTCTGAGCTAACAATTCTCTTAATCTATTTATCTCTTTTTCTAAGTCCTTTAAGGCTTCCCCATGATCGGTACTTATTCTAAATTTATCTGCCATTATTGTATGTTTAATCTCCTGTATCTTAGACTCAGGTTATCTACAAAGTATTTCCCTGTCCCTGCTATTGCTATTACCATTATTTGTATCTCTGTAGATCTTCTGTCTGTAACTGGTATTTTACCTGAAACCTGAGACTGAGAGGGATTGTCAGTGTACCCAATACCAGTACCATAATATAAGGTGCAGTTTCCATTCATACTAATGGAATAGAAGTTTTTAGGTTGTAACCCATCATTGAATTTAATTTTCTTTGATTTCCATACCAGGGCAAGGTAACTCTCACTTGCAAATAGCCGATACCACTGACCATTAGTCGTAAAATAGACTTCCCCATCCTTACCAGTGAAGGCATGAGTATCAGAAGTTACTGAGGTAGTAGCAAAGTTCCAGTAGAACCATTGCTTAGAAGGTAAATGGTAAGTCCAGCAATCACTTGTAGCAGTATTGAAGAACAGTATGGATCTCTTTTCAGTCGAGTAAACTATCCTGATATGATTATATGAATCACTTGCGTTGAATAAGTCTTTCCATTCCTTATCTCCAGAGTATATTTTTCCATTGATAAGGTCTGTTAATATACTTGTGGTACTTCCATTATTGAAGTATGCACCGTTCTTATCACACCAGTATATTCCCCATTCGGTTGTAAGTATAGAATTGCTATCATAGATTCCATAACCTATTGCTGTATCCTCAACATACATTCCCTCTGGATTGATCTTTGCTATTTGGCTATTACCGAAGGCATATAACTTACCAGCAAAAGAAGCTAACACTTTAGGCACAAAAGATAGTTTCACAAAGTCATGTGAGGCATCAAAGGTATCCAGTTGACCATTCTTAGAAAAGAATATCATCTTGGTAGCATCATCAAAGTATGGAGTAGTACAATCTGCTACAGCTAACTTGCCATTGACAATAGTTCCTATGGTATAATTAACAATAGAGCTATCTACTTCTTCGGGCATCTCACAAAAGGTTTCATACATAGGACCAGGATTATTCTGATCTGTAATATCCCAATTATAACTATGAGTATATCCTGTTCTACTGCCGATATTCCAGTTAAAGAAATCAGATGAAGCAATTAACCTGTACTTGGTACTCGGTTCAATGCTGGTGGAATCTCCCTCTGCTCTCCATATTTTAATTCCAGTAACTCTCTTGGGATAGTTTGAGTATGCTAACTCAACATTGACATTCAGTTTATCATAGTAAGTAGTTACTGGAATAGTATAAGTAGTCGGATTGAATCCATCATTCCTCATAACTAATGGAGTATTCTGAAAATTGTCATATACGAAACTATAGGCATAGTAATATTTCTTAGTTAGAAATAAAGCCTCAGCTTCCGTTACCGTAGTTCCAGGAACAATAGTCATTACTATTACAGGATCATCCGTTACTGTATCAGAACACATATTACTCTTGTAATTTTTAAGCTCTGCATCAGTAAGGATTAAAGAAGGTGACAGAGAAGAATAAGCCATTACCCATGTATCACCCACTCTATGAGTGTCTACTATAGTTTTGAAGTAAATTTTAATATCTGCACCCAGGGTAAATGTCTCAGTCATTAAAAGACTTGCTGAATAAGCACCTGTATTCTTCTTCCATTTTATATGCATATCAGCAATCGTTGTAGTAGGAAGTTCAGTTAAACTAAGCCAAAAGAGGGTGTCAGGTGAAAGTGGATCTGGAAATGAAAGGTGTCCACCACTAACATATTCTACCTCTAAGGTATATTCATCAGGGATACTT
>JARLHD010000327.1 GCA_031292435.1 Ignavibacteriaceae bacterium | reverse complement strand
TAAAAAATCAAAGATAAATAAAGATCATTAAAAGTAATCCCCTAAGTCTCATAATGTTACATATTTTTCATAAGTGTCGTATTTTTGATGTTTTGCAGATAATCTACTGAGCCGTATCTGAGTCGTTCATCTCTCGCTCATCTCGGCTTCAGAAGTCGTACAGGATAGGGAGTATCATTTTGATACATATAGAGACGGGAAGTATTTAGCTTTGAGAGAAAATATATTTTGTGGGGAATGAGTCTAGATTAATACCCATCCTGATTTTCTTTTGGGGAAGAACTGTCTATTTGGCTTTTAGGAATAGAGAGGAGATGTTTATTATTTCCGTTTATAGTTTGAGAGGCGGAGGCATACAAGGTCCTGGATGTTCTCGGCTAACTTTACGGGTACATTGAAGTTATTGGCTATTATGGTAAAGGCTACGGGTTCATTATCACCGGTAAACGCGTAGCCACAAAGACTACGAACATAAGTAAGGAATCCAGTTTTAGCACGTACCTTTCCTTCTGCTCTTGTATTCTTCATGCGGGTTCCGAGAGTACCATCGACACCAGCGATAGGCAATGAATTAAAATATGGAACAAAGAACTTACTCTTAAACATATAACTAAGCAGGGAATTGAAATGCCGCGGGGATACTAAATTTAATCTTGAAAGACCGCTGCCATCAACTAACATCATACCATCGGTATTTATTCCCATTTCTTTAAATACATCGAGCTCTGCATCGATACCATTTTCCCGGGTGCCATAATGTTCTGCTTCAAGACCGATTGTTTTTAATATCTGTTCTGCATAAAGGTTCTGACTATTTTTATTAACTACTTTAATAATTTCTTTTAACGGGAGGGAAACATTTGTAAAAAGGAGATCAACCCTTTTATAGTCTATCGGCTGGGGCAGATCGTCGACTACCATGGGGGAACCACTGATCTTAATCCCCTTTTCTTCAAGGACATTCTTCAGGGTAATCATTGCAAACTGGGTAGGATTGTTTACAGTACAAAATGTGTGGACAGTATCTGAATTTTCTTTGATTGTACCAGATACGGTTATTAAATTAGTACCCTGCTCACGGAAGACATCAATATTGGTAGTGGAATCATTAGGTACAACTTTAACTTCGTTAGTGACGAGAACATATTTAGTTTCGGGACGTACAACAAGTTTGGACGTTTTTTTATCCTGTTTAACATAGACAGAGATATCTACACAATTATCGTTAAAAGATATTGCACTTGCCTGAGCGGAATACCAATAGCTTTCATCATCCCAGGCCCAACCTTCACCGAGTCCGCGGTCATCAAATTCAGAATCATCACCTATTATATTACCGGAGATTTCTTCTACTCCAAGCTGTAGGAGAGAATCTGCCCAAAGGTTATACAGCCGGAGCATATCTCCGCCATAGAACCTGGCAGATATGGTAGGATCACCTCTACCCTGGATAATAAGATCGCCTTTAAGAACAGATCCATCGATAGGTCCATGTTTGAATATGTTAGTTGTGAACCTATAGTCGGGACCAAGTAGAATCAAACCTGCAGCGGTAGTAAACAGTTTCATGCTTGAAGCAGGTACAAATAGTTTATCTTCATTTCTTTTATAGAAGTACTCACCTGTTTCAAGAGATTGAATTACCACACCCCAGTTGGCGTTGCTAAAACTCGGATCGTTAAAGATATCGTCCATCTGACTCCAGAATTCAGGCAAAGTGGAAACAGAGTACCGGGGAATAGATTCTTTAACGGAATCCCGGTTATCCTGTGCATTTACCGAAATGAAAGCAAAGAGAACAATATATAAAGCGAATGCTTTAACGACCATATTTATGAATTACCTCATCAATTTCATGTTGTGTTAATTTGCGATAATTTCCGATTGGAATATCGGCACGGATGCCGGCGAAAGATATACGGTTAAGGTTTTTTACAGTATAACTAAGGGCTGCGAACATTTTCTTTACGAAGTGGTTTCTGCCTTCGACAGCAGTTACAATAACATTGGTAAAATGATTTTTTTTAGGGAACACGATCTGTTTAAACCTTCCACGTTCACCTTCGATGTAGATGCCTTTTAGCAGTTTCTCCTTATCGTTATCATCGAGGGGTTTATCGAGCTGGACTTCATATTCCCGGGGTATTTTATTCCGGGGGTGTGTAACGAGGTTAGAGAAGTCACCATCATTAGTAAGGAAGAGAACACCGGTTGTATTGTAATCGAGTCTGCCCACGGGGAATATAATATCTTTAGTATCGATAAGATCGACTACAGTTTTACGATCCCTTTCATCGGCGGTTGTGGTAATTACACCTTTAGGTTTGTTGAGGAGGTAATAGACATGCCGGCGGGGAGCAAGTTTCTGACCATCCACCTTTACATGATCTGTTTCCTCATTTACCTGACTGGCGAGATCGACAATTGTTTTGTTATTGACTTCTACCCTTCCGGTTACGATCAGTTCTTCAACTTTGCGTCTTGAGCCTACGCCACAACTTGCGAGGTATTTATTCAGGCGCATTGTCATTTTCTCCTTCGGTATTAAGTTCGTTCTGAACCTGTTCTTCAATAGCATTCATCATAATTTTCTGGCGCTGTTCGAGGAAGTCTTCGTCTTTCATTATATCTTCTATTTCGCGAGGCTTAGGGAGATCTGTTATTTTATGAAGCCCAAAGTATTTCAGGAACTCATCTGTAGTATTGTATAGCAAGGGTCTTCCGATAGTTTCTGCGCGTCCTGAAATAGTTATAAGATTTTTTTCTAACAGAGTGGTGATGATATAATCTGCATTAACCCCCCTAATGATTTCGAGTTCAGGTTTAGTGAGGGGTTGTTTATAGGCTATTATAGCAAGGGTTTCGAGAGCCGCCTGACTAAGTCTGCGTTTACTTTTTTCAGATGACAGGTAGCCAACGTACTTGGAATAATCAGGTTTTGTTGAAAAGAGAAACCCATGAGCAATTTTTTGTATGCAGAAAGAGATACCAAGTTCTTCATAGCGTTTATTCAGTTCATCTACGGCATTATCGACTTCATCGTTAGATATCTGAGAATCATCGCCATCTATTCCTTTTATGGCTTTAATAATCTCCTGTGAGGTGATGGGGTCATCAGAGGAAAAGATGAGAGCTTCAATAACGGAGTTATAAATATTATCCATCTATACCTTTAGCGAGTATAAATTCATTAAAATCAGGGGATTCTTTGATAATAACCCTTCCATTCTTTGTTAATTCAAGCAATGCTACAAATGTAATTACGATACGAATTTTTTCACGCATATTTTCTACAAGGCTTAAGAAATGGATTTCGATCTCAGCGTTCAGTCGGTCGAGAATATACTGGATCTGTTCATCTATCGATATATTTATTTTATTTACTTCATGTACCGGCTGAGGTTTTAACCCTTCAATCGCTTTCTTAAATGCTTTGGCAAGGTCAAAAATAGTAATATTTTTTAATAAAATATCATACTCAGGCGGTGCTTCTTTTTGATCCAGTGTGAAATTTCCCCTGAATGAAACCTTTCGCTGAGCTGATTCAAAGTAAGAGAGTTCCTCACTCATTTCCTTATATTTTTTATATTCAAGAAGAGCGGCTATCAGATCGGCACGGGGATCAATCTCCTCACCTTTTTCATCTACTTCCCTTGGCAGGAG
>JARLHD010000326.1 GCA_031292435.1 Ignavibacteriaceae bacterium | reverse complement strand
GCCATAGGGGAAAATCTGAAATGTATACTAGAACTACCTGAATTTTATTATTTTATTGTGATTAATAATATAATAGTGCAATTTAAAACAGTTAAATAACCTCTTTTAGCACAAATATGGACAATCCATGAATTTACATATTACCAAAAGAACCAGGAAATTACATATAGTATTTTCCTTATTTGTTTTCAGTAGTTTGTTGATTGGGCAAGTTAAACCATTTACTGTACTTGATCAAAATGATGTTAATAACACTATGTCATTCCCTGAACTCCAAAAAGTTATGGGAAATTATTGGAATTCACAGAATATTCAAGAAGGTTACATGACAATTGACGGGGAAAAAACTAAAGTACCAAACTGGAAATTATATAAGCGCTGGGAGTATTACTGGGAACAAAGGATAAATCAAACAACCGGTGAATATCCTCAGACAAATTCAGTTATAGAATATGAAAAATACAAGCAGAGTCAAAATAAAAGTTTACATAAGACATCTGCTTTTAGTGAAAACTGGGTTAACCTTGGAACCAACACATCATCGGGAGGATACGCAGGAATAGGAAGGATCAATTGTATAGCATTTCATCCTACAGACCCAAATACAATCTGGGTCGGCAGTCCTTCAGGTGGGTTGTGGAAGACTACAAACGGTGGTGCGAGCTGGACAGTTTTAAATGATAATCAACCTGTTCTCGGAGTAAGTGATATAATAGTTCCATCCGATTATGCGACTTCCAATACTTTATATATAGCCACGGGGGACCGTGATGGAGGAAGTATGTGGTCATTGGGAGGCGGACAATCGGCGGATAATATTAGTATCGGAGTATTAAAATCTACAGACGGGGGAACAACCTGGAATAATACAGGACTTTCTTATACAAAAAATTTAGGGAAACTTGTCTATAGTCTATTAATACATCCTTCCAATAATGCAATTTTATTTGCATCTACCTCAGATGGTATTTACAAAACAACTAATTCAGGAAGTACATGGGTATTAAAGAGCACCTGGGTTTGTACGAAGATGGCTTTTAAACCAGGAGATCCTACTATCGTTTATGCAAGCATGTATTACGCCAATGGTCCATATTTTGCAAAATCGACAGATACGGGTGAAACCTGGAATTATTTACAGGTTTCAACAGCCGGATACCGAACTGAACTGGCAGTAACCCCTGCGGACCCCAATGTAGTGTACTTACTTTCCACAAACAGTGGAGGCGGACTATATGGTGTTTACAAATCGACAAACAGCGGCGGGGCATTTACCCGTGTTGATGACGGGACTAAAAGTATGTTATATTATAACGCGGATGGTTCCGGTTCAAATATCGGGCAGGGATCATATGATTTATGTATAGCGGTTTCTCCTGCAGATGCAAACACGGTATATATAGGTGGCATTAATACATGGAAAACTGCCGATGGAGGTGTAACATGGAACTGTGTTACAATGTGGACAACTTCAGGGTCAGTCCCAGTTGTACATGCAGATAAACATGCATTAGCATTCCAAAATAATACAACACTTTTTCAGGGGAATGACGGCGGAATTTATAAAACCACTACCGGCGGTTCAAGCTGGACAGATCTAACAAATGGAATTGTAAGCAGTCAAATTTACAGAATTGGAGTGTCACAGACAGATGTAAATACGATATTAACCGGCTTACAGGATAATGGTTCAAAGAAATATAAAGGCAGTATAAACACGTGGTATGACGCAACCGGCGGTGATGGAATGGAATGCATAGTTGATTTCAATAATGCTACTTCATATATGTACACCACATATGTTACAGGCACAATTTATAGAAATGCCAACGGGTTTAGCAACGGAACCACAACCACGATCAGTGCCAATATCCCCGGCGGGCAACCTACCGGTGCATGGGTAACTCCTTATATTATGGATCCAACGAACAGTGCAATTCTTTATGCAGGGTTTGATAAAGTTTGGAAAACAACTAACAGAGGAGATAGTTGGATTAGTGCCTCCCAGGTATTAAGCTCTTCGGTAAAACTTCGTTCTCTGGCAATAGCGCCTTCGAATACCAGCATTCTATATACTGCAGACCAAACGAATATGTGGAAAACAACCGATGGAGGGGCAACGGACTGGACGGCAATTACACTCCCCTCCATTTTAAACAGTATAACATATATAACTGTTAAGAATAGTGACCCAAATGATATCTGGATAACCATAGGAGGATATACAGACGGATCAAAAGTATTTGAATCGACAAACGGCGGAAGCACATGGACAAACATTTCGGCAGGATTACCTAATCTACCAGTAATGTGCCTGGTTTATTACAAAACAGCGACAGACCGGAATGTACTATTTGCAGGCACCGATGTAGGAGTTTATGTAAAAGACGGAGCGAATAACTGGATTGCATACAATACCGGTTTACCGAATGTTGTAGTAACCGAGCTTGAGATATTTTATGGATCAAGTACGCCCCGTTTGAGAGCCGGCACTTTTGGCAGAGGTTTATGGGAAACCACGATTGAATCTGCCCTCCCGGTTGAACTTTCAGAATTTTCAGGCTTTTTTAAGAATCATTCTATCACATTGAACTGGAAAACAATAACCGAAGAAAACAATTTCGGTTTTGATATTGAAAAGGCTTTAGCAGATATTTCAAACATAGAGCAGCCTTTTAGTAAAATCGGATTTGTGCAGGGTAACGGAACAAGTAATTTACCAAGAGAATATTCATTTGTTGATAATTCGATCTCTAGCGGTAGCAAATATCATTACCGTCTGAAACAGATCGATAAAAATAATCAGTTTAATTACAGCAAGATTGTAGAAGTTCAATCAGGTAATATTCCCGACAGATTTGCATTATACCAGAATTACCCGAACCCTTTTAATCCTTCCACTATCATCAGCTATGCCCTTCCAATTAACTGCTTCATAAAATTAAATATCTATAATACGATAGGAGAGCTTGCTGGTGAGGTGTTCAAAGGAATACAGGAAGCAGGCAACCATGAAATAAATTTCAATGCATCTTCATTGCCAAACGGAGTTTATTTTTACCGTATAGAAGCAAGTACGCCAGATGGAAAGAATAATTTCACTTCTACAAAGAAAATGATAGTCATGAAATAAAATCGGAAGTTCTATTCGGCTGGGGGATATTCCCCCAGCCGAATAGAACAATATTTACTTCAGAATGATCATTATTCCATATAAATCATTTTACTATTTTTGACTTGGGTTCCTGCCTGAAGCTAATAGAGGTAAATTCCTGTTGCAAGGATGAGTTATATACGGGGAATGGATTACCAGAGGATGGACTGAGCTATTATTCCCAATCCATCCCTGAGTAATTTTCAATTAGTGACTAATCACAAAGAGGTAAGCACCTATAACGGGTCCACGCGGGCGACGACCATATGAATTCTTAGGTGCATCAGCAGGAG
>JARLHD010000325.1 GCA_031292435.1 Ignavibacteriaceae bacterium | reverse complement strand
TTAAAATGAGGATGCCGATTGAATAGAACAACACTGATATTATAAAGGGTAAAGTCCTTTCCTCTTTTATAGTTGCATCGGAGTTAATGATTTTACCCTTCTTACGCAGTATGAAGAAAAGAATTATAGGAAATGAAAATGAGAACGCCAATGCAGTAAAAACTGATAATAATATTTTATTAGGATCCGTTTCATACTTAAAGGCAAATAAGATAAAAAGGATTAACGCAAATGAAGGGGGAACGAACAGAGTAGAGATAATTCTTGCGATAAGTTTTTTATCATATTGCTGCATTAGTCAGGCTACATATTGGGGATTTAATAGTTCCTGCAAGTAATTAAGCAGGAGTTCCTCGACAGGGTTAAATTCACAGATGGACATTAATTCTTTTCTAATATGACTTGCATTATGCAGACCTTTCAGATATCCGGTATAGAATTTTCTATGTTCAAGGACAGCTCTTTTTTCACCTTTAACTTCAACGGCAAGTTTAAGATGTCTGAGAGTAGTTTTAATTCTTAATTCTTCATCGATTACAGTCTCAACGACGCCAGTTGATAAAAGTTCTTTAGTTTCCTTGAATATCCAAGGGTTGCCGATAGCGCCGCGGGCAATCATAATAGCGTCAGCATTAGTTTCTTCGAAGGCTTTCTTAACATCGTCAGCGGTAAAGATACTGCCATTGAGGGCTACCGGAATAGAGACGACTTCTTTTATTTTAGGAATCCATGACCAATCGGCTATACCCGAATGTCCCTGCGATCTTGTTCTGCAATGAATAGTTAAAGCTTTAGCGCCAGCATCCTCGAGACGTTTAACTACATCAAGGACAGTTATACTATTGCCATCCATACCGAGACGAGTTTTGACAGTAACGGGGACAGAGACATTATCGACAACACTTTTAACCAATTCAGCCATATAAGCGGGATCTTTAAGAAGACCTGCCCCAGCACCACAGGCGACAACGCCTTTAATCCAGCAGCCGGCATTTATATCTATTAGGTCAGGATTTTCAGCTTCAGCGATCTTAGCAGCTCCGATCATAGATTTAATATTGCCCCCATAGATCTGAATTCCTACCGGTCTTTCTTCACGGATAATCCTGAGTTTTTTATGAGTCTTTTCATTAGATCTTATAAGACCTTCAGAATTAACAAATTCAGTATAGACGACATCGGCGCCAAGTTCATGGCATACAGTTCTAAAGGATATATCAGTGACATCCTCCATGGGGGCGAGAAGAACGGCTTTATCGATACTTATTTTTCCAACATTCCACATAAAAGCTTAAACCTTAACAGGTTCCTCATAAATAATATGTTTCTTAAAATAAAATACGCTAAACAATAATATAAGTAAAGTGCATGCCGAGCCAGTAAGGAACGGATATTTATATCCAATATACTGGAAAGAGAAACCGCCCCACAATGGACCAAGAACCCGGGCGAATGCGGATATAGATTGATTTACACTTAACACAATACCCTGATCTTTTTCAGGAGCGACTTTAGAAATCAAGCCTAATAAAATAGGCTGAAGAGTACCGGTACCTAAAGAAAGAATGACTATTACAATAATCAACCCAGAGTAGCTTCCTCCGAAGGGAAGAAAAGCAAGACCAAGGGCAAGCAAGAAAGAACCAACGGTAATTAACTGGTTATCAGAATATTTTTTTGAGAGTCTTCCGATCAAACCGCCCTGGACAATGACAGAAACGAATCCGATTACGCCATAAATACTACCAATTTGAATGTTAGTAAAGTTATAGACCTTTACTCCCAGCAGGGCAAATGTACCATAAATATTGGCAACAGAGAAGGTAAGAATAAAGAACATAGCTATAACCAGAAGGACCGGGATATTATTCAGTATTTTTTTGAATCCCTCCACATTAAACATTTTTCTTTTAATATCAGTCTGAATGAATTCCTTTTTTAATGATTC
>JARLHD010000324.1 GCA_031292435.1 Ignavibacteriaceae bacterium | reverse complement strand
TCGCCAACATCTTCACGATAAGAAGCGCCAAGCACGACAACATTAGCAGCGGCGATTGGTTTACCCATATTACGGAGAGCATCGCGAGTAAGCTGTGCTGCATGTAGTCCGCGTGTATCATTTATATCAATGGCCATGGGAGTCATACGAAAGATATCATCATCGAAGCCGAGAATGTGTTTATAAGCCCATATACCCAGTCCCCCATCTTTAGGCAAACAATAACCGCCCACACCGGGTCCGGGGAAAATCATATTGTTATGAGTGGGGCGCATTTTAATTGCATCAATTACTTTTATAAGGTCAACACCGTTGCGTTCCGAGAAGAGACTCCATTCATCTAGGAAGGCAAGAATGGTAGCGCGGTAGCTATTCTCAATAATCTTAGCAGTTTCGGATTCGATGGGACGGTCCAGAACAGTAAGAGGATATTTTTTTGTATTTAGGACTTCATTTAAGAATTTGACCACCCTGGTTTTAGCCTTATTGTTTATTCCGCTGCACACACGCCAGAAGTCCCGGATACTAGCAACGTAATGGCGTCCCGGCATAACACGTTCGTAACTATGAGCAAGGAGAGGTTCGGATTTAATGCCACGTTTTTTGAAAATCTTTTTCATAAGCGGGTAAGCAACCTGTTCAGTTGTTCCCGGCGCAACAGTTGTTTCGATAAGTACGAGAGCTTTAGGGGGAATATGCTCAGCGATAACGGCGATTGAGCTTTCAAGTGCTTCCATTTCAGCTCTCCCTGTGCGGACATCACCGAGTGATTCCTTATGATAATCGCACTGGACATCGACAACGACTATATCAGCGAGATCGAGTACATCGTAGGTATAAGTAGCAATGAGTGTCTTTTTATCAAGCACAGTCCGCTGAATAATCAGGTCGACTTCAGGATCTTCAGCTTTAACCGGAGAGACACCGCGGTTTAGCATAGGGATTTTCCAATAGCTGCGGGCGCTGGGGCGCTGCATTCCGATTACAAATTTAGAGGGTTTGCCTTTTTTGTCAACAGTATCAGCAACGATAGCGGCCATAACCACGCCGACAAAACCGACACCCATGACAACGACAATTTCGCGTCCAAGTTTACGTTCCTTTTCCACGCGTTTTTTGAGGTGCTGGAATTCAGCTTTATATTCTTCAGGTTCAGGAATTTGAAATTGTTCACCGGCAGGGTTGATGGAATATTTTTCACTCATAAATCCTCCAATTAACGTACTGGTTATATTTGCTGCATAAATATCTGATTTCAATATACAAGTTACAAAAAAGCTATTCTTAATTGCAATTATGATATCAGAAGTATGACATCAAACTATTTAATAGAAAAGATTTACGAAAATAAGGGGAATGGAAAAGATAAAAAATAATATCCCGTTATCAATTTCAAAACAATTTATTCTTATATAATAAAGAATTACAATTTCATTTTATCCATAAAAACAATACTAGCCTGAATTGAGATTGCGAGAATTCCAAGGAACAGAACAAACATTGCGAGTTTATTTTTTGCAGATATATTACTTACCCGTAACAATATATATCCAATTACCATATTAAGGCAAGCCCACAATACATTTACAAGAGGAGACGAGAGTCCTTTCCCGGGAGGATTAGAGAACGGGGACGGGAAGGGATCGCCAGAAACACCATGAATAAAATGAGGGACCACATTAGCTAAAAATGCTCCAGCAAAGAAAGCAGCGATATAATGATACCATTTCATAAAACCGTCCTAGTTATTATTTTATTAATTTATCTAAAAGCTACGTAAATAGTCAGGAAGAAGGTGCGATGAAAATTGACATCACATTATTACTCATCCTTCAAGTCTGAATCTGTTTCAGGCTGAAGGTTTCCTTTACGTAACTTATAAAAATATTCATCTTTAATATCTTTTACTGTTCCATCTGGAAATTTGTATTCACCCTGAGTAAATCCTGATCCATTGAGGAATGCAGGAACTTTATCGGGAGTTCCGGTTATAGCTGCATCAAGAGTAAGGAGAGCATAGGGTTCAATAGCATCAATATTGGCGAAGATAAAATCAGGACCCGGAGTAAAATAGCCATTGTTAAATTTATTTTTTACAAGATTATTCGCAACAATTCGGGCAAGGTTTAGATATTCTGAATTATGAGTCTGTGTATAGATATCCACCAAAGCAAAAACAGAATAGGCATCATCATTTTTTGTGAGGTAATTTAATTTAATATCCTTTGCAGGTTCAGAACCGAGGTCGCCAAGACCATTCCCTTTTGCAATACTGCGAGCCATATCCCATAAAGATTTATCATGAGTAACCATGTATGCGCGGGAGTATGAAATCAGAAGCATATTGCCAGCATGAATTTGTTTAAGGACTGTACCTTTGTGTCCATTGTACCCATCCCGTTTAAGAACTAAATCAGAGAGATCGCGTCCGTCGCTGAACATTGGGCGAAGGAGATTTTTACCAGGGATATAGGAATACCTGGCAAGAGAAGCCATACCATCTTTAGTCCATTTATAAAAATCCTCTCCGTTTTTACCAAGTTCATTTGCAAGCTGGATTTCCATGAGAGCATTTATAGAATAAATCGTTTCGATATGTTTTTTAAGAAGGATAGTTCCTTCCAGAGCGTTGGGTCCGAATTCAGGACCGAACTGACGCTGCACGCGATCGCCATAGAGAGAAAAGGTAGCACTATCTGCGGGGGGTTCGGCAGTTTTGCGGGGCTGAGTAAACTGGTAAGCGCCTAAGCCAGTCTTTGGATTGCGGCAAAGGACATATTGAGCGGCAAGGCGGTGAGCCCACAATAGTGCTCCATCATCGTGAGTAAATTCATAAAGTTTCAGACCAGAATAGATCAGATCATTTCCAGCATCAAGGAAAGACAGACCGCGAGTTTCGAAGAATGGTTTCTGCTGTTCGAAAGAATGATTCCAGATATCGCCGGTTGTTAGTCCATATTTTCCATGCCTACTGATTTCCAAAGTACTCCAGTTATATACATGGGCATTCCAGAAGGCTTTAATAAAATTAACAGTCGCATGCGGGTTGACTTCATACCAGAAGTCATAGTAAGGGTATACATTTTTTAGTTCATGGACGAGATCTTTATCAGAAGGACCTACGGGAGTGAGAGATTTAAGGTCGACGAACTTATGCCCTCCCCACTGAAGCAGACCGCCGGTATCCTGAAAATGTTCAAACATATACTGCAGAATATTTTTTGCAGAAGATTTATATTTTTCATTGCCAGTAAGATTAGATAAACTTACAAGCACACGCAAGAGATTCTGCTGGCAGGCAAAATCCGACAGAACAACTTCCTTACCATTGGAGAAAGTCCATTTTACAGGTTCCTTAGTAAAAACATTTATCCCATTGACCAATAACGGAGTATCTTTACCGCTGTAAACATCTTTTCCATCTTTCAATAAATTATCTGCAAACTTAATAACTGCATCCATGCGAGCTTTGTCCTGAGCTGCGACATCCAACGGCTGAGCAAAAGTCCGGAAGCAAAAATTTGATATGAGTGAAATGAAAACGATGATAAGAACTTTACTGATATTCGGCATGAAGTAGAATTCCATAGAAGTTATTGATCAAAAATAATTTTTAGGCAGAGCACTTAAGACAAAGGACATACCATCTGTTGTTAAAGAGACTGACGAATCTGGATAAGTCCTTAGCAATTCATTTTCGGTTAAATCTTTGAGAACCTCTTTAACAGTTTCGATAATATGCGTTTGTTCTTTGATATCAAGAGCGGCGAATTTCGGATCGGGAACCTGGTCATCTTCAAATTTAAAAAGTTCTTTTTTTAGAGCGAGGTTTATAGCAGCATTGATTATCTGATCTTCAGTTTTAGGTTCAGTATTAAGAAGAGATTTATATATAAGATTTTTTGTGTGTTTTTTGGGCCATTTCATAAAGTGCCTTCATTGAATACGTATAAATATATTCAGAATTACTGCAAATTGAAAACAGGAATAGGCTTATCCATTTGGTATGATGAGAAAAGGAGAAGTTAGGAACTTCCCGGAAAGGAGGACCGCAGATTAATTAATTGTTGTTAATTATGGGCGTGCCGGGTAACCGAATTACCGAATACAAAATCAGAATAAGGCTGATACTGTTTAACGGAATGTTTTAATTGAGGAGCCGATTCGGGATTCAAATGAAAACCGGTTTCATCTTCAAATCCTGA
>JARLHD010000323.1 GCA_031292435.1 Ignavibacteriaceae bacterium | reverse complement strand
TAAAAATTAGTAATTTCTTTGCATATTTATTATTTTACATATATTCTGGGTTTTTTGGCTTTATGTTCAAAGTTTTTGAATAACTAATTTTAATGAAATACTAATGGAACACTCTGCACGTATTTTGATAGCTGAAGATGAGTCTGTAATAGCCATTGATCTTGCAAAAAGTTTAGAAAAACTATCATACAAAGTTATTGGTACCTCTAGAAATGGGAAAGATGTAATTAAAAAAGCCGGTGACTTAAAACCGGATCTGATTCTTATGGATATCCTTTTAGACGGCAATATTTCTGGAATTCAGGCTGCTGAAGAGATAATGAATAATTATGATGTCCCGGTTATATACCTTACTGCTTATGCTGATCCTGCTACTTTGGATAAAGCTAAACTTACCGAACCATTTGGATATATTTTGAAACCGTTTGATGAAAGAACCCTTCATACATCAATTGAGATGGCTTTATATAAACATGATATAAATAAAAAGCTTAAAGCAAGAACGGAGGAACTAAAAGCAGAAAAAGAAAAATCTGAAATTCTTTTACAGAATATACTCCCTATTCCAATTATTAAGGAATTAAAGGAAAAAGGAATTATCGTACCTAATAATTATGAATCAGTTACTATTCTTTTTACTGATTTTGAAGGCTTTTCGCAGCTAACATCAAGTATGCATCCGGGTGAACTTGTTGCTGAATTAAATGATATTTTCAAAATTTTCGATATGATTATTAAAAAATACGGTCTTGAGAAATTAAAAACTATTGGCGATTCTTATTTGATTGGGGGTGGATTCCCGATCGAAACTAATGACCACGCTGTTAATATTATAAAAGCTGCAAGCGATATGCTTGAAAATATTAAGGAAAGGAATACACATTCCAAATATGAATGGAAAATGAGAGCTGGAGTACATTCGGGAAAGATAGTTGCAGGAGTTGTCGGCAAAATTAAGTTTAGCTACGATGTTTGGGGAAATACGGTTAATTTGGCCAGTAGAATGGAAAGGCTAAGTTTACCAGGGAAAATAAATATTACTGCAGCCACTTATGAATTGATTAAAAATGAATTTGATTGTGAGTACAGAGGAAATACTGATATTTCAGGAAATGAAATTATAGAAATGTATTTTGTTACTGGCTATAAATCCCAAGATAAAGACAGCAAAGAAACAATGTCTCATTCTGCTTAAAAAAAATTAATGAACGGATCAAAAATAAAAATTCTTATTGTAGAAGATGAAAAAATCATTGGTCTTGATATTAAACGGACTCTTGAAAGAATTGGTTATGAGGTCATTAATATTGTAAAATCAGGAGAGGCTGCAATAGATCTTACCGGTGAATTAAAACCTGATCTGGTACTTATGGATATTATGTTGAGTGGTGGAATTTCTGGAATTGAGGCAGCTGAAGCTATTAGGAGGAAGTTTGATATACCGGTAATTTATCTCACTGGGCTAACTGATGAGGAAACATTTCATAAAGCAAAAATAACCCAGCCATTTGGATATTTACCAAAACCATTTGACCAGAAGGGTTTACATAGTGCGATAGAAATGGGTTTGTATAAGCATAAGATAGAATTATTATTGAGACTCAAAACTGTTGAACTTGAAGAGGAAAAGAAAAAAACGGATAACCTCCTGATGAATATTCTTCCTGCAGGAATTGTTAAAGAATTAAAACTTAATGGCTCAGTTAAGCCTAGGTTGTTCGAAAATATAACTATAATGTTTGCGAATTTCCAAAATTTCATCAGTCTGATTCAAAAATATGAACCCGTAAGTGTAGTTGGACAGTTAAATGAAATTTATCATAAATTTGATATGATTGTTGAGTATTCAGGTCTTGAAAAAATGAAAACTATTGGAAATACATACATGATTGGCGGAGGCTTACCAATAGAAAGTGATGACCACGCAATGAAAGTAATTGAAGTTGCTCTTAAAATGTCCGAGTATATGGAAAAGATAAATGGAAAGAATAATCATGAATGGCAATTAAGAATTGGCATAAATAGTGGTCAGGTCATCGCTGGGGTAGTAGGTATGCACAAATTTACTTATGATGTCTGGGGCGATACAGTAAATATTGCCAGCCGGATGGAAAGTTCCTGTGAACCGGGAAAAATAAATATATCTAGAAATACTTATGAATTAGTTAGGGATGTTTATGACTGTGAATACAGGGGTAAACTGAATGCTAAGGGAATGGGAGAAATTGAAATGTACTTTGTAAATGGAGTTAAGTAATTTATAACTGAAGTTCACATTGAAAAATCACATTATCTGTAAGACTGGAATAAATTGGATTAATCAATATTTCTTTTGGTTTCTTAATTGCTGCATATTGTGCTGAAATAGTTATTCTTTTTAATATTTTATAACTGATAAATAATTTTATTTTTATACCCTCCCCATAAAGCAGCTCCCCTCTTATTAATCCCTCAATATTGTTATCATTTTCATACACTGAAGAAAAAAATGAATCTGTTTTAAAAGTACTGATGCCATAGACTATTGTTAAATGACTTGATAGATTTAGTAAGAGAGAATTTGATAATAATAATCCTTCTTCTGTTAAATTATCTTCCCTAATCCTTATTGCATTGTACTCTGCAACTGAAATTAATCTTAATTTATTTGATATTTTCCAAGATAATAAAATCCTGAAATCATCCCTCCCCCGGCGAACAATAGATTTTACATCATCCTGGTTCAATAGATAGTCTTTGTTTTCATTTTTATATTTTGTGGTAATAGTTATATCGTCAATAAAAATATTCGTATAACTTAGCATGAACTCCTCCCCGGCATTGCTAATTGGAAATCTATAACTTCCGAATGGAAACTTGAATTGATCATAATAAAAATTAAAAGTACCGAATTCAGTAAGTATTTTGAATCCATTGTAAAACCCTGTTTCATTCTGAACTTTGTTTCCTTGCTCTGCTAGACTGTTTCCAAACAGTGAATTGTAAGTTTTAGGATAGTTTCTTATGGAGGTGACAAAAAGAAAATTTTTATTAAATGAGATCTGGATTGAATTAATAGTTGCAACTGATTTGAAATCGTAAGCCGTTTCCCCCGATAGAATTATGGTGGGAATGAAAAGGCATTCATAACTTGTTGAGAAATAATTAAAACTGTTTCCTTTCGGAGAAAATAAAGAATTGCCGGATAATGAATTATTGAATTTAGTAGTGAAGTATAGAACCCCTAAATTGAATAATTTTGAGCATAAATAATCTGCACAAATTCCTAATGAAGTCTCTTTTAGTGAGTTGTGATTTATTAATTCTGAGCTGGATCGGTGGTATCCGGATGTTATCAGAGAAGTTGCTTCGCCTGATATTGAATCGGTTGAAGCATCTATCTTGTGGGTCGAATAAAATAAAGAGAATTGAAGGTCATCATATACTGATGAAAATGCAATCCCTCTAAAATAACGATTCTCATCAGTGCTGCTATATGGATGGAATAAATTTATTCTGCTTTTCGTAGGGTAGATAGCATCTGTCGCTTTGGAAAAGCCATAAAGTCCTCCAAGTACCAGCCCATGTCCGAATTCGAAAATATAGTCCCCTAAAACGGCTTTTTGTATCGGGCCAATATTTTTAAGGTAAAGATGGAATGAAATAAAATCAATATATGAAATCTCTCCAGGATCCTTTTCTGTAATAATTCCTGCTTCTCCATGCTCATTTTGTAAGGTAACTCTGCTGTAAATTTTTAATCTTGAACCTGGGTAGTCTCCATAAGTTAAACTATTCTTTTCCCCTAAATCTTCAGATATACGCGATCGGATATTTATTCTGGCGAAATTAAGCAATGAAGTGTTTGATTGTGAAATATCGATATTTTGTTTTAGAGGATCTGAAATTGTTATAAAAGGTTTAATGTTGTTTATTATATACCTAGGTAAACCCTTTATAGTAAATAATTCATTAATTGAAAAATAATGGCCATATTTTTCTCTGTGCTGGACTATTAGCTGGGCATAATTTATGTCGAGTCCTGGTAATTTTTGAAGAGTTGATATATCTGTTGTATTTATATTAATGGGTTCCTTCTGAAGTACTTCTAAATAATCAATGATGTTAAACTCTTCATAGTTGGTTACTGGTTCAGGGATAAGGTTTTCTATTAATTGATTGGCTAATTGTGATGTTGAATCTTCTTTCTGGCCAAAAATGGGTCCGGTTATAATAAATATCAAATAAAGTTCTAATTGATAAATATTCATTTTATTTAGATTCTAGAAATTCTTTGATATTCCTTGTCCGGTTGCCTTCTTTTTCAAAAGATATAATAATTCCTGCCTGATGAGTTAATCCCAGATCTGGATGAACGAAGACTGCATAATCAAAATTGAAATAGGAAAAATGTATTCCGATTCCGCATGAGAACTCTGCTGGTTCATTGGCAAATCCTATTCTTAACGAAAGATTATCAATTATATCATAATTGATTCCTGATCTCACTGACGCATTATACCTGATATCCTTCTCAATAGCACAATTAAGACTTAAAATCTCATTAATAGTATAACTCAAACCAAAGTTGAGAAGAATGGGAAATTGGTCTTCGTCGGACGTATATGAAGCTTGGTTAATATTCTGAATAAAAAAACCTATCCTCAAGTCATTCATTAAATATCCAAGGCATCCCCCATTTATGTAAAAAATTGATTTATTTCCATATCCTTGAATAGAGACGATATGATAATTAAATGAAACCCCGAAAAAAAATTTGTTAAGATATAAAGTGGAAAAGCTTAGAAGTAATCTGGATTCTCTGTACAGTTCAAAACCATAAGTCATGGCTCCTATTCCTGCTGAACCGAATCCAAGAGGCTCTGAATATGCAATATAACCGTTTGCTAATTCTTTAAATCCAAATGGTGCGGGAGAATAATATAACCCCAATTCTCTCCATCCAAGCTGTGCTAATCCTGCAGGATTATTAAATAATGAAAAAACATCATCTGATAAGGCAACATCTGAATTGGCCATAGCTATTTGCTTAGCTCCGGGATTCATTTGCCCTAAAGAGACTGATATCAACGAAACAAAAATTAAAAGGTGAAGTAAAACCCGCATAGAAATTTTAATTCATTGTTTGATATATATGTAAATTTCTATATTAAATCAATAAAAAAAATATATTAATGGGCAGATAATGAAATACCTTCTTTTGATTTTTATTTTATATACCAGTGTCGGTTTGACTCAAGAATTGAATTGCAAAGTTACAGTCAACATGGAAAAGCTTCAGTCAGCAGCCAAAGATCCACTTGTTGGTTTCCAGAAGACCGTTGAAGATTACCTTGATAAAACAAAATTTACTCAGGTTATTTGGGAGGGTGGTAAAATTGAATGTTCAATGAATATTCTTTTCCAAACTGCTGATAATCCCAATTATACTGCTCAGGTTATAGTTTCCTCACAAAGACCTCTGTACCATAGCTCCCAAAACTCACTTATGCTTAATGTCAACGATGGTTCTTGGAGATTTACTTATCAGAAGGACCAGCCTTTAAATTCTAACCAATCAATTTATGACCCGATTACAAGTTTCTTGGATTATTATGCTTTTGTAATTATAGGACTTGATGCAGATAGTTATGATAAATTGGGTGGTACAAGGTATTTTTCAAAAGCCTTGGATTTGGTTAATCTGGGTTCTACCAGTGCATTCTCTGATGGTTGGCAAAATAGTAGCGCATCTTATAGCAGAAGAGGACTTGTCGAAGATCTAATGAGTGAAAAATATCGGTCTTTCCGTGAAGCTTTTTATGAATATCATTATAATGGTCTGGATATCTTTAATTGGAATCAAACTATTGCTATTAAAAATATGGCTAAACTTGTTACTGCGATAGATAATATAAGAGCGAAGAGCGATATTAATACTGTCCTTATGAAAGTTTTCTTCGATTCAAAGAATGGGGAATTGGCAGAATCCTTTAAGGTTTATCCAAATAGAGATATATATAAGACATTAAAAAAAATAGATCCCGCCCATGCTAAAAAATATGATGATGCTATGTTTGGGGAATAATTATTGAATATTTCAGTTAGAAAAAGGTAAGTCCCATTATAACTTATACATTTCCCCTTCTTTTGATTCGAAGATTTTAGGTGCCGGATTTGATTTCTGCTTTGTTGTTCTCTAATATATGCATTAATCTTGAAAAATAGATCGCTTTTGCTTTATTAGTATAACATCTGTTATGTTTAAATCGTTTTACGATTTGATTTACAGATACTTCTGTCTGTGTTTTATGTTGAGCTCTCCTGATTAGGTAATCGTTTAAAATCCTCAACTGGTCATCCTGAGATTTGTGGGTGAAATTAATCTTCGCCATTTTTCCCTTTCCCTTTAATTATTACTCAATAATAATCATTTATATTATATAATTCAATAGTTTATCTTTTTTTCTGGAAATCATTATTCATAGAATAAAAAATCTGTTCTGTGTTTATATAGCGATTTTATGAGGATCTCATAAGTTTTGCATATTGTGCTTTCTTCAAATTCGTTTTGTTGTAATATTGAAAAATACACCCCTTCTTTCTATTATCAGACTTGGTAAGGCTTTATTTAATTTGTAGATAAA
This sequence comes from Ignavibacteriaceae bacterium, assembly GCA_031292435.1. GTDB lineage: Bacteria > Bacteroidota > Ignavibacteria > Ignavibacteriales > Ignavibacteriaceae > Fen-1301. The sequence continues at coordinate 2,147 of JARLHD010000323.1, read as the reverse complement.
TTGCCTAACAATTCATACTATCTGGCTTGTTTTGAGATCAATCACATCATATACTAATCGGAATTCGTGTATATGAGATTATTTTACTAATCTATCAATGAAAATAAAATAATTAGCAGGAAACTCCTTTGATGCCTTTAGAACAGATATTTCGTCAGGGAATATCCCAAATACAGTAGATCCGCTGCCTGTCATTAATGAAAACTCTGCTCCAAGCCTGTACATTTTATTCTTTATCTCCTTTATCTCAGGATAACTCTCAAATATTACAACTTCAAAATCATTAATGATACTCTCTCTGAAAACAGAAAAGATATTACCTCCCGGTAAGTTAATCTGGTTAAGATGGGTTTCCGGTATCCTTGGTACTATCTTACTGAAAGCCCATGATGTTGAAATATGTATCCCGGGATTAACTATTAGGATCGGCCTGTCCAGGATTAACCCAATAGTTTCTAAGACCTCCCCTTTGGATGACCCAAACATCGGCTTCGGTTCTATAAAAAATGGAACATCAGAGCCTATCTTTAATGCTAACGAATATAATATTTCATTCGATAATTTTAGATCATAATATTTATTAAACAGAATCAGCGCAGCAGCACCATCACTGCTTCCGCCCCCCATTCCTGCTCCTATTGGAATTCTTTTGTCCAATGTTACCATGGCATTTATCTCAATCCCTGCATACTCACTTATTAACTCTCTCGCTTTTGTAATAGTACTGTTATGCTCGGTATTCAATTGAGTATTATTTGTAATCAATTCATATTTCTGATATCCCTTTATCGTTAGCTCATCAAATAAATTAATAGGATAAAAGATTGTCTCAAGATTATGGTACCCATCCTCCCGTTTTGAAAGTATGTTAAGTCCCAGATTGATCTTAGCTGGTGTTTTAATTGTTAATTCTTTCATCAAATATCTCTTTTATCTTCTTAATATGTTCCGGTGTAGTACCGCAGCAGCCGCCAATAAATGAAGGATGATAGTGCAAAATTTGCCCTATAATTTCTTTATATTCTTCAGGAGAAATGCCTGTCTTTATTATATCATCATTATAATCGCCACTGCCGCAATTCAAATATACTCCCCAGTTAAAATCAAATTTATGTGTATTTATAAAAGATAAAAAAATATCGGGACTTATACAGTTGAACCCTATCGCCAGGGGGTTATATTTAAGAATACATTGAATAGCATCCTCCACCGGTTCTCCCGAAAGCAACCTGAATTTATCATCAAAAAAAATACTTACAACAAAAGGCATCCTCTCCTTCATACATATAGTTGATACTGTTTCTATTTCATCAAAGTGACTCTGCGTTTCATTCAATACTAAGTTGCAGTTATTATCATACAATTTCATTATGTGTAATTCATGATTCCGGTAATAATCTTCAACCGTCAAATGGGACTCACGTTGATAACAATCTTCTGCAGGTGGATTTGATCCGGCTATTAGAACAGGTGTTCCATAAACAGCCTTCTTTGCCAGATCAACCGATATTTCAACAAACTTCTTGAGTTCTAAATAATATTTAGTCTCCTTCGATGAATATTCTTCTATAACTCGTGGATTAGTCCTGAATGTATTTGTTGTTATTATATCTGCCCCTGCATTTATATATTCTTTGTGCAGCTCTATAACAATTTCCGGATGTGTTAAATTGGCTAACGACATCCATAGATGTTCATCCCTTGGTACGCCTCTATTCTGTAATAAAGACCCCATTGCACCATCCAATATAAGTGGACGTCCAGTCCGTCTTGCAATCGAAAATGGATTAAATAATAGATCCATAATTTAGGTTATAAAATATATTATGATAATCTCAATCAAATATAGCCAAATGTATCATCCATTGATCTCAATTGGGTAGTAATAATTTTGATGATCATTTCATTATACTGAATCTAATAATATAGCAGCCTTCTCTAATACTTTGTCTATTGGTAATTCTAGCATGCACTCATGCCCGTATGGACATTTTAATTTATTGCAGATAATACAAAATAGATCTTCCTTTATTACATACCCCGAAATAGGGGAGTAAGGTCCGTGTGATTGCGGATCAGTTGGACCGAATATCCCAAGTGTACGCCTGCCTAATGCTGCAGATATATGCATAGGACCAGAATCGTTT
>JARLHD010000322.1 GCA_031292435.1 Ignavibacteriaceae bacterium | reverse complement strand
CTCTCAACAAATAATGGAACTAGCTGGACTGCCGTCAATAATGGGTTAACTAATTCTATGGTTAATACCTTTGTTGTAAACGGAACAAACCTCTTTGCGGGAACTCAAGGAGGTGGTGTTTATCTTTCAACAAATAATGGATCGAGCTGGACTGCAGTCAATAATGGATTAGCTGGTTATGCATTATACATCTATGCTCTTACTGTTAGCGGAACAAATTTTTTTGTTGCGACTGATGGTGGTGGTGTTTATCTTTCAACAAATAATGGATCGAGCTGGACTGCAGTCAATGGCAATACCGTTCAATCTCTTGCTTTATACGGAACAAACCTTTTTGCTGGGGCAGATTTATGGGGCGTGTTTCTATCAACAAATAATGGAACGAACTGGACTTCGGTCAATGATGGGTTAACTAATTCTACCGTTAATGCCTTCGTTGTAAACGGAAATACTCTTTTTGCTGGGGCCCTTGGAATAGGTGTTTGGCGGCGTCCTCTTTCTGAAATGATAACTTTAGCTCCTATGTTAACAACTAATAAAAACACTCTATCTATCACAACGAATACATCCGATACACTAATTATTAAAAATAACGGAGGCGGAACTCTTAATTGGAGTTTGGGTAACCTTCCCCAATGGCTTGGAGTATATCAAAGTAACGGGAGTTTAACTTCCGGGCAACAAGTTAGTGTGAGATTATTTGCGTTAACATATCCAAGCACAAATCAAAATTATTCATTAAATATCAACAGTAACGGAGGCAATCAATCAGTTTCTGTCAATTATAATAGTGCTCAAAGTTCAAATCTTGTTATTTCAAATCTGACCCCTCAGGACCAAATAACATTAAAACCAGGTCAAAATACTACATACTCAATTGTAGTTAAAGATAATACAAATAATGTAGTCCCAAATTCAATAATAAAGGTTAATGATGAAATAGCCGGGAATATTTTATCTACTCAGAAAACAGACAACGCTGGAGCAACAACATATCAAACAGCTGCAATACCATCTGCCACACCAGATGGATACATATATACAATTACATTTACTGCGACGAACCCAAACTCTGTTAATAGCGATATTAGTACTCGTAAAATAAAAGTCTCAAATCCTAATGAAGTAGTAACGCTCAGCAATCAGATATTAAGTTATTCTGCTTTATATGGCAGTACAACTTTACCAGTTAAACAAACTATAAATATCAGTAGCAATAATGCTGCTTCTTACCAATGGCAGATTACGAATAAACCTACATGGTTAAATATAAGTTCAACTCAGGGAAGCGGCGATGCATCAATTGATTTTCAACCAAACACTACAAATCTTAGTACTCAGAGTTCACCATACTATCAGGAATTGACGTTAACTTTAACTCCAGGGAATATTACTTATAAAATAAAAGTTACTTATAATGTATTAAATAGTTCAGCTACTACACAGACAATTGGGAAAATTGTAATCAAAGCAAATGAAATAACTTCAACCGGAACAAATCAGTATCTTGCCACCGGGAATGTTAATATAAATAATATATTATGGTTCACTGGTTCTCTTAACCTTAACAATGACCCGGTTAACCCTTCTATATCAGGAAATGGCGAGATTTATGTCAATGTAAATTTAACAGGAACAACCAAGATAATTACCTTATATAGTGGTCAATTTTCAGTGGGATTAGATCCCTCTGGATTATTGAAAAACTTTACACTTTCAGCTGTAAACGAGTATTTCCAATTAGCCGGTGTTGATTGTATTCTTGATGATATAACATTTATTTCCGATGGAGTACAAATCGATGGGGAATTGCAGTTTTCTTTTTTCCAAACAAAACTCAAAGTAACTACAATTCAAATTACCACTACTTCGTTACCCAAAATTGCGGGTGAATTATCTTTACAAAATGTACAATTATTAAGCGGTCTAAATCTTCAGAAGTTAAATATTTTATTTGACCAAATTAGAAATTCCTTTGCAATTGATGCCTATGTTACTACTCCTGCTTTTAATGTTGGTTGCATGCTTGGGGTTACTAACTCTAAGTTAGATTCACTCGAATTCACTGTGGGAGGATTTGATTTAGGTCTTACGGGATTAAAATTAGAATCAGTTTCGGGCGGTGTGTTTAATCTACAGTCACAAAACATTGAATTTCGGATACATTGTACTATTGTACCAGAAGCACCTTTAATTGACCAAATCGTCCAACTAAAAAATCTGGGACTAAGTTACATTTTGCCTAGTCATATGACTGGTTCCGGTGATTTAACATTATTTAATAAATATCAATTGTCTGATGCCTATATCGATTTTCTTTATCCCCAATACCTTGGCTTTGGAGGCGGCTTTGATGTATTATCAATATTTAAGGGCAACGCTGCGCTTAAATTAAATTTTGCACCTATTTGGACCGTGGAAGGATCAATGATAGGTAGTCTTCAAATACCAGATGGTGAAGGTGTACCTTATGATTTTTTGAAATCGCTGCCATGGCCTTTTGCAGTAGAATTCCCGATTCAAATGGGTGTTTCAAATAATCAATTTTGTAATTTAAGGGCAACTGGAAGTTATATTTATCATGTACCATTTATAGGCGCAAAATCAATATCATATTATATTAACTTTGAACCAGTTTTGAGATTTCAGTTACCCGAGGTTAAGTTCGATCTTTTTGGTGGAAATCTTAATAAAGAAATTTTTGCAGATTTAGCTAAAATCGATAAACTAAAAAACCGGAAGAATAAATTTGAGGGAATGGGAATAAAGATAGGTAACGGGAACAACAATAAATTTTCAAAAAATATAGACAAAATATTTAATCAAAGTATACCTATCAACCAGGAACTTTCAACTCTAATATTAAGATTAACCGGAACTCCTTTATCTCAATCAAAACTCATTACGCCTGACGGTGTGGAGATTTCAGCTACTGATACCATTTCGCAAAATAAATATCGAATAATATATACTACAAATGACTCCCTTCAAAAGACGTTCTGGATTATTTCAAGACCCAAAAAAGGAAATTGGGCGTTAGATATATTAGATGGAACTACTCCTGTGCTTGATATAATTGGATTACAAGTTTCCCCAATTATTAAAATACAATCACCTACCACTAATTCAACAGACAACAAAATCCTTTTAACTTCTACAGATCCCGGTACAAGTACATCAAGGATCTGGTTGTATTACGATATTAAAAACACTGGATTAACAGGGTGTCTTATTGATAGTACACTTATTCCTATTGACGGTTCTTTCTATTATAGTTGGAATCCATCAAATAACGTTCTACCGGGGACCTATTATATATATGCTGTACTTAAAGATGGTGACAAGGTAGTTAGTTATGATTATAGCAAAGGAGAAGTAATAATCCCTGGAAGTATAGCCGCACCTCAAAATGTAATTGCCTCTATAAACAATACTATTATTACTATTGGCTGGGATTCTTCATCACATTCTGGTTTATCTGAATACCTAATAAAATACTGGGATAAAGGTTCGCCTTCCCGAGTTAATTATTTTAGTACCAGAGACACTAATACAGCTGATGTTAGCGATTTACCTTCAGGAAGAACTTATATTTTTGGTGTTGCGGCTGTTGATACTAGCGGCAAACAGAGTGACTTCTCATTGAGTAATGAAATTATTTATAAGAGGAGCGACATAAACAATCCTCCGATTATTCAATTTTCGGCTTATGATTCCTTACAATCAACAATCTGGAATAATGTTAGTTTTAATCTCAATGGTTATGACGCAGATGGTGATAAATTGTTCTTTAATCCTGTAAATGCACCTGTCGATCTAAAATATGATAATTTTTCCGGTGCAGTTAGTTGGACACCAACTCCCTTAGATTATGGGACCAAGACTCTAAATGTTAGACTTACTGACGGGAAAGGTGGTGTTGATACAATAGCTCTGAATTTATCTGTTCAAGGTGTTGGAAGGCCAGATGTAAAGCTTAACAGAACCACTTATGATTCTTCCCAAACTGTTTTCATAACTGTTTCTGATAATTCCGAGAATAAGTCAATGCTGATTTCTGAGGAAGTCCAAACAAAATTGAACATTTATTCTGATACCATTAGTGTCAGTTACACTAATTCAAAAGGAGAACTGGTTACAGACTTTGCCTATTATCCAAATTCTACAAAAATGAATGGATCATATACTGTTACCTGCAAAGAAATAGATGCTAATTCCGGTGTATTTCAAGGAGCATTTAATTCTAAAATAACTTCAATACAACAAAATAATTCAAAGACAATTCCAACATCCTATAAATTATTTCAGAATTATCCCAATCCGTTTAACGGCCAAACTATAATTAAGTATCAATTAACTGATCGTGGATGGATGACTTTAGAAGTATTTGATATTCTTGGAAGAAAGATCAGAACATTGGTTAACGAATTCCAGCTTCCTGGAGAATTTACTTTAAGATGGGATGGCAAAAATGATAACGGAAAAATGTTAGCTTCAGGAGTTTACATTTACCGAATGCGTATAGGTACCTTTGTTTCGAGCAAAAAACTTATGATGTTAAAGTAAACAAAAAATAACAAATTGGGTGAGGCGGAGATTGCTCCGCCAAGTCCCATAATTCTTTCCATAAAGGGTTCCGAAATTTTCCCTAATAATCTCCTTGTTTTATAAGCACTTAGCCCTCTCGGTTTTCCTTTCCATAAAACTAAACAAAGTGGAATCTAATTTCATGTTCAATAGATATAATTTTGTAATAATTCGTTACAATCGATGGCACGAGGATGCTATGCGGATGCCGACAACATGCCGGCAATCAGCGGTTAGTGCAGGGTCTGCAATTGATACATCAGCTTTTCACCCTTGTCCAACCTTACTGAGCAGGTTGTTTTACCACTATTTTTTACTACCACGGTACTTTTTTGCCATTTTGGGAAAGGATTGGGATGCTTGAGGCTTCTGTGTGGGATATATTGGTAATCTATAGGGCTGATTACAGGTATTAGACTTAGTTCTGAGTTAGGTGTTTGTTAGTTGGAAAGACATTTTGAAAAGCGGG
>JARLHD010000321.1 GCA_031292435.1 Ignavibacteriaceae bacterium | reverse complement strand
TTAAGCAATTCTTTCAAACCAGTGCATGCTTTTGAATGAATTATTGATTCTTTTAATAAGGGATAAATAATCTTATATTTTTTTAGCCCGGATATCTTGTGGAGAAGCATAAAATCTTCAGTTATACTGAAAGGAAAACTTTCATATCCACCAGTTTCGAGGTATGCCTTTTTTCTGAATGACATATTATTTCCGATACAGCTAACAGGATATTCCATATTTATACAACCAGCCGCGACGGAAAGGAGATAGATAATATCAATCCCCTGCACGGCTGAGAACATTGTATTATTATTTAATAATGAGAAACCATTAACAATCCCGACATCGTCCTTATAAAATGAAGCCAATGAGGCTGCCCAAGAATGGGATACTTCACAATCCGCGTCAGTTAAAATAATAATCTCTCCTTTAGATATTTTTATCGCAGAAGATAATGCATTGACTTTACCTTTCAGGGGAGAATTTTTATCAGGTACTATTTTCTTAAACAGAGGTTTGTTTTTAATAAAGTCCTGTATAAGACTGCCGGTTTTATCTTCAGAGAAATCGTCAACTAAGATAATCTCAAGTTTTCCGGTAGGATATATGAGATTGTTAAGAGAAGACATACATCTGATAATATTTTTTTCCTCGTTCCGAGCGGCTACAATAACAGTAGCTGTAGGAAGATCTTCATAATTTATGCGAGGGAATTTTTTCTTTAAGTTTATGGAGAACATAATGATGAAGGAAAAATTAAGGGATACAAAAACGAGGAATACTATTTCAAACATTCAGCAGGCTCTCCAAAGCTGAATCCTTTTGCCGATACTTCGTCAGCAATGAAGGATATAGAATCCAGTATAATATCGCGGGACCTAAGGCTATCATGCAGAACGATTATAGAATTCTTTTTGAGATATCTAACAATCGAGTTTTTTACCAATGCGGGATTTCCACGAAAGTCGTATGTAAGCAAAGACCACATAACATTAGTTAATTTTTTATTCTTCAAAAGCTTTCCGGTAGAGAGATTAAAGCGACCATGAGGAGGTCTGAAATATTTTACATCAAACTCCAATTTATCTTTTACAAGCTCATTAAAGCGATCAATCTCAGCATATTCATCAAATCCGGGTACAGTTAACTTAGAATGATTAAAAGTATGATTACCTATAAGGTGTCCTTCGTTTAATATTTCAGAAGCGAGAGAAGAATTCTTAAGGATATTATTTCCCACACAAAAGAAGATTACCTTTAAATGATAATCATTAAGCTTCATGAGAATATTCTCAGTTATTCCGGGAACGGGACCATCATCAAAGGAAAGAAGAATCTTATCAATCTTTGATTCCCATTGGAAACCAGGAAAGACCTGCTTTAAGAGAAAAGGAGGATCATACTGAGATTTCAATTTAAATTGTTCTGATTTTGAGTAATAAAGATATTATTTTCCGTACTTATTATGAACAATATTCTTGATTAATGTCGTCCTTCTTCTATATAATAGTTAATGCAGGATTAGTTTTAGTCTTCTTCCTGCTGATGAGGAAAAAGAATTACCTGAGTTTCCTAGAGGGGGGCAGATGGTGGTTAACCTGGCTAGCTGTGGGTATTATCACCTTAATGGATGAGATGACATCCATTTTTTATGCTCCCTTTGAAGCTTACAGATTTATCGGCGTTAAAGCAATAATGTATATTGCTTTAACGTCACTCCTTATCAGATTCCTATCAACGAGAATGGTAGAGATATCGGAGATACTTGAAGCGAATAATATAAAGGGAGGAGGGGTTTACTCTTTTTCTTATCTTGTTTTAGGACCGAGCGTTTCATTTATAGCTATTTCATCCATACTGGTTGATTACGTACTAACGGCGACAATATCGACTGTAAGTGCTGTGCAGAATGGCACTTCGTTTTTGAGTATGGGCAGTGCTGTTAAGTTCTTTATTAACTTTGTGGTGGTATGGGGAATAGCGGGGCTTAATATTTTAGGCATAAAGGAGAATGCCCGATTTACTTTTTATATTTTTCTATTTGCCTCATTTGTTTTGTTAAACTTAATAACCGGCGGGTTAATAAATTTTGATGCTCATGCATTATCAAGAATAGGTGAGAGTGCAACCGAATTCTGGAGAGATGTATCCACGCATTCGTTATTCGGAGCTTATTCAAACATAATAATCGGAATAGGCAGCTGCATACTTGCATATTCCGGAGTAGAATCTGTTTTGCAAACGGCATCATTAACAAAGTCGTGGCATGAAACAAGGAAATCATATGTATTTCTTGCAGTTACAGTAGGAATTGTAACACCTATCATTGCGATGTTAGCCTTATCATCAAAAGTAGATATTAATGGACATGAGACAGATCTTATACCACAGTTTGCAAAAGGGATAATGGGTCCGCTTTTCGGGATTGCAGTAGCTGTGCTTGCAAGTGTTACACTTATAATGGCAGTGAACACGGCTATGGTAGCATCTTCCGAATTGATTGAGAAGGTAGTTGAGAAATACGGATATCATTGGCTTATAAAACTAAACAAAAGGCAATCCTATTACAGGATCCATATACTTAATGCGCTTTTTTATTCAATCATATTAACGATAACAAGCGGCAGCCAGGCAGTGCTTGCAGAAATGTATGCGGTAGGGCTGGTGGCAAGTTTCTGTATTAATATATTCTCGATACTAGTTTACAGATATTCGAAAGGGACAAAAGAAATTACTTATCATACATCGCGAGGCGGAACAGCAATTCTTTTTGCAATACTATTGAGTACATTCATTTATATAATTGTCCGGCGACCATACGGAACACTTTTATGGTTTATTTTAGGCGCTGTATTTGTTATAGGCGGACTTAAGATTGCCAAGAAGAGATCACCTGAGTTAGCAGTTAAGAAACTAAGTGACAATCCAATGGACATTGTATTCTCGCTGATTGAAATGGATACAACTGAAGTTCATTTAATATTCAAACGATTCCATGAAGCAAAAGAGGAGATGTTTAATAAGAACAATATATTTGTAAGTTTCTTTAAACCGAGGGTAGAGACTCCAGAGAAGTTAGGACCGAACCATTTCTGGATACAGGTTCCGCAGAGAGTTGAAATGTTCGGAATGATAGAAGCACTTCTTGCAATGGTTGATTACGAAGTTCCTGCTGATATTAAAATACATGTTCATTTCGGGTGGCCATTATCGTCATGGTACGACAGGCTGTCCACAGGAGTGCTTGTTTATAAAATCATAAAGCTTCCACGAACTTATCCAAGGTTTATATTCCACATGGATTATGAAAAAGAGAAGAGCGTTTAACCTATTGTGAAGTGCGAACTTTGGGGGGAAGGCTCAGGAATTTTGTAGAAGGGGGAAATCAAGTGAAGGAGTTGAGGGAAATCAGGAGGAAGGATCGCGGGATAGTTGTTCAAGAATACTCCATCTTTCATAGAGGGAGCTGACCTTTTCTTTGGCAGAATTCAATTCCGAATTAAGCTGATTAACCTGAAGAGCGTAGGTTTTATAGAAATCCGGGAGCAGGAACAATTGCTCAATCCTATCAACTTCTTTTTCAGCTTTTAATATATCATCTTCGATAGAATCGAGTTCCTTTTGTTCTTTCCAGGAAAGCTTTTTAGCTTTGGCTTTTACCCTGGGATCAGCTTTCTTTTCTTTTTCTTCCGGAGCGGACTGATCTTTGAGTCTTAAATTCTTTTTTTCGATATAATAATCATAATTGCCTTCACTGAATTGAAGGATGCCATTCCCCTCAAAAGCGAGTACGCCATTACAAACGCGGTTAAGGAAATATCTATCATGGCTGACGATAACCACACATCCCTGAAAAGCCATAAGGGCTTCCTCGAGAATTCTAAGAGTAGGGAGATCGAGATCATTAGTAGGTTCATCAAGGAGAAGGAAGTTGCCACCATTCTTTAGGATCTTGGCAAGAGTGAGCCTGCTTTTTTCACCACCGGACAGTTTGCCGACTTTAGTATTAAGACGATCATCGGTAAAGAGAAAGCGCCTGAGGTACGTCCATATCTTCATCTGGAATTTGCCGAATTTAATA
>JARLHD010000320.1 GCA_031292435.1 Ignavibacteriaceae bacterium | reverse complement strand
GGAGCAACCAATTTTAACGAATTAGATAATTTGCTTTTACAGGCAATTACAAGGCAGGTACAAACTGCAATTGAAAATGAGTATCTGCTTAAACAATCACTTGAAAAGGAAAGGATAGAAAAGGAACTGCTTTTAGCAGCGACAATACAACAGGGTATAATCCCAAACGAACTTCCTAAAATTGAAGGGTATGAATTAGCGGGTATTAATATTCCTTCGAGGGAAGTAGGGGGTGATTATTACGATTGTATTGATTTAGGGAAGGGAATTTATGCTTTTATAATTGCGGATGTAACAGGCAAGGGAATATCGGCGGCATTGCTGGTAAATACACTTAATGCCGCGATCTATTCGTATATGGAGTTTAATCTTCCATTGAGTGAGTTGACTGAAAAATTAAATAAGTTAATATATAAGGCGACCCCGGCAGATAAGTTTATTACCTTTTTTATAGCTGTTTTGGATTCAGGGACAGGGAAGCTGGATGTTGTAAATGCAGGTCATAACCCAGTACTGATAAAAAGGAAGGAAGGGGGACTTGAGAAAATTGAGGCTGGCGGACTTGGATTAGGCATGATGGACCTTGGTTTGCCATACCAGGAGCAACATCTGACAATGAATAAAGGGGATAGATTATTTTTATATACTGATGGGATTCCTGAAGCGATGAACAAGAAAGAGGAGGAATATACTGATGAAAGAATGTTTAATTTCTTTATCAATAAATCGGAGCATCCGGCATCAGAATTTATAGGGGCGATGGTAAAGGATGTTAAAAGTCATGTTGAAGGGGAGCCGCAGAGCGATGATATAACATGTTTGATATTGAAAAGAGTTTAGGTACCACTTTGGGGGGAGTTGTAATTGCTAAAGTATAATTGTACCTGTGATTTATAATCTATAAGTTTATAGAACAGTTCTACATTTACTTTAGGTTGCTAAATGGACAGTAAATCAATTCCATGGTTGATCCAAAAAATTCATACTCTTAATGTTTTTTTGTCCCTTCTCTTAATATTTCTATCATTTCATTCATATATTTTAGAAGCACAATGGGTAAAAACTAATGGTCCCCCCAGTATTTTTCCCGAAACGGAGAGAAACGTACTCAGTATAACTGTCAGCGGTTTAATTAAATAGTGCGAAGAAAATGATAATTATATAAAGTTGAAAATAGCAAAGAAGATATTCCTAATAGTTCTTTTGCTTGGATTTAGCAGATCATTTGCTCAGGATATGTATGTAAATCCTGGAATAAAATTGGGCTATATGTTTGGCGAAAATGGCGGCTTTGTGATTGGATTTGAACTGTCAGTTACAAGATATGATAATAAGACTGGATCAATTTGGGGCTTAGTACTCGATCTTGATGAAACTGTTAAGATGACGAAGTTACATTTAGGAGTTGAAAGTTCAACAGCTTTTTTAGGATTGGACGCTGGTCCTGCTTTTATTTGGCAAGACAATAAGGGTTATTGGGGATTCAGCTTTATACCGTATGGCGGTGTATTTTTATACCCGTACTATAATTTTACTTTCAATTTTCAAAATATTTACTATCATGAAATAGGCTCATATATTAAATTTACTATTCCTAATAAAAATAACGAATCAGTCAGATTTAATTAAACTCTTGCAAGTAACCTTCCTCTAAAAAAGGGGGTAGATTTTTGCACTAAGTTAGTTGGATTTTGGGGTGGCAAAAAAGAGAGTTTTCGACAATAAATAGTAGGGAGATGTTTTGATTTCGGGGGGAACGGAATTTTATAGAGACATGTACTCCGAGGCTGAAAAGGTGGCGGGGTAACTGTATTTTAGGGATTAAGGGATGGTTTTTGGAAAAAGAGAGACATCCTT
>JARLHD010000037.1 GCA_031292435.1 Ignavibacteriaceae bacterium | reverse complement strand
GTTTATATACGATTTTCACATTCGTGGGCGAATTTTTGAAGATTAGAATGTATCTCTAATCAAACTAATTCTCCACCCCCGATCGTACCCTCATTGGCAACTATTTTTTGTAATTATTCGAGTTCCTATTTTTGTTCGGAGAGGAACAGATTTGATTGCCAGAAAGTACAACTAAAAATATAATTACAAATCATATAAAAGTACCAGAATAACTTCTTCTGATTATTAATAGTCTTTAAAAAACTGGCTAAATCCTTCACTAACAAAATAATTAACTTTTAAGTTTAATTTACAATTCTCGATTTTTCCAAATCTCTGAATAAATCAGGAATTAAAGTCTGCAATTCACTTTTTAAGTAAAGAATATCACCGCTATGATATTTATCCTGTTTTCGGCAGGTAACATGTTTATTACTCGACATTTTTACTGATGGCGTTTTTGCCGAAAAACACAGTCTCCCTGAAACTAAACATTATTGCAAAAACGGTTCATTGTTTATATAGATCGTGAGGTTTGTTTCATATGTTAACCGTTTTGAACCAGATATAAATTTACAGGATGTTTCAAAAACGATAACAATAGAAATACTCAAAATCTAATGTCGACCTGCCGAGAGTAGGTTGTAACTTCTCTTCTTCTTACTTATTAAAGACAGATTCATTAACAGTTATACTTGTTTACTGTTTTTTTCTTCGGTTACATTACTCTTTTTAACTCCATCTCTTCTCTAAATTCTGTTTTGTCTCGAAATTCTGTTTCATCTCTGATCCCAGGCATATTCCTCTTTTTCTTCTTTTCCTTCTTCCGCGATTTCCATCTTCTTAACTGCTTTACAATTTGTTCACTTTAACAATACTTTTATCCACTAAAAAAGACATTAACGATTGGGGGTAATTATGGAAACAGTGGATGCAATTTTCACCCGAAGAAGTATTCGGAAGTATTTGCCAAAGCCAGTGACTCACGATATTCTTGAGAATATTTTGAAAGCTGGAATGAATGCACCGTCAGCAGGAGACGAACAGCCATGGCATTTTATTATAATAGATAAACATGATCTGCTTCTAAAGATCTCAGAAATCCAC
>JARLHD010000319.1 GCA_031292435.1 Ignavibacteriaceae bacterium | reverse complement strand
GCGACTGATGAGTTGAGAATGTCATTCTGAAGGAGCGAAGCGACTGAAGAATCTCTTTAAAGCTGAGAATGTCATTCTGAAGGAGCGAAGCGACTGAAGAATCTCTTTATTTATAAAAACGTAGAGATTCTTCACTGCGTTGACAAATAAGAGCTTTTTAGACCTGACTAATAAATTCAATTAATAATGTGAAATTTATAATTATAATAATACTGATCCCTTTCCTTGCCTCCCCGCAGGTAAAACATCTGTTCTATGCAGTTGATAGTCTCACTAAATATATGGCTGTCAAACAGTACAATGAAATAAACGACCTCTATGCCGTTGACTCACTCTACCTCCACGCAAAGGCTCAGTTAAAAGGCGACCTTTCTGAAGCATTCCTGTCACTTACCTTTGCAGCTATACCTTATAACAATGTTCCTATTAAACTTCCTCTTCTTCATGTTATTCTGAACTTCCCTCTTATGTGCTCGGCTGACTCTATTTATAAAATAAAGAACCATAATCTGCCTGCCCGGCTTTTCTTCGATACCCCTGCCGATACCTTCGGTGATCGAGATAAGAATGCTCACTTCTTCGGCAGTGCTTTCATTTCATACTCCTCTAAGGTCTTTGATTTGGGCGATCTAATTGGTTATTTTGTAGAAGTATTTGAAGAATCTTTTGAGGTACAGAACCAGATCGACCCGAGAGATATTCAGGCTAATCAACTCGGGAACCTGTTCGGTAAGATCATTAAGAAACACCCGAATGTAATGCCTTCTCAGGTATTAATTCTAAAAACACTTTACCAGATAAGAATGAACTTATGAATTCCATAATTATTATCGACGACGAAAAAGAGATATGCGAAAGCATTAAAATGATCCTTGAATATGAGGGCTACTCCGTTGATTACTCTACCTCCTCCCTCGATGGAATTGAAAAGATAAATAACGGACAATTCTCTGCCCTCCTTCTTGATATCCAGATGCCCGAAATGAATGGCTTCGAGGTTATTAAGAAAGTTAAGGAATCAAACCCAAACCTTTCCGTTATTATTATCTCCGCCCATGGAAGTGTCGAGAATGCTATTAAAGCAACTAAACTTGGTGCATTCGACTTTATCGAGAAACCCGTTGACCGTGAAAAACTCCTTATCTCTGTTCGCAATGCTGTCGACCAGTCTAACCTCATTCTCGAAAATAAAGAAATTAAAAGATCACTCTCCGGCAGCGATAAAATATTAGGTAACAGCAAACCTATCCGTAATATTCTGGATTTGATAGAAAAGGTTGCCCCTCTCGATACTCGTGTTCTTATAACTGGCGATAACGGTACAGGCAAAGAACTCGTTGCAAAAGCAATACACAACCAAAGCATGCGTAAGGATAGATCCTTCGTCGAAGTAAACTGCGCAGCTATCCCTAATGAACTAATTGAATCTGAACTATTTGGACATGAGAAAGGTTCTTTCACCGGCGCTGTTCAGCAGAGAATAGGAAGGTTCGAACTTGCAAACAAAGGAACCCTCTTCCTCGATGAAATTGGCGATATGAGCCTTCAGGCTCAGGCAAAAGTATTACGCGCTATTGAGGATGGCAAAATAGAACGCGTTGGCGGTGGCAAAAAAATAGAAGTGGATGTTAGAATTATCTCTGCTACAAATAAAAACCTCATAAATGAAATTGAAAAAGGAACTTTCCGCGAGGACTTATATCACCGTATAAATGTTATCCCTATTCAGATTCCCCCGCTTCGTGAAAGAATAGATGATATCCCTGTTCTCATAAATAGTTTCATTGAAGAAATCACTGCCAAACATAAAAAGCCTCTTGTAAAATTAACCGATGATGCAATGAAATTTATGCAGTCAATGGAATGGAGCGGCAATGTC
>JARLHD010000318.1 GCA_031292435.1 Ignavibacteriaceae bacterium | reverse complement strand
TAGGGAAAAAATAAAGTAACTATACCTCAATAGGTTCACTTACTTCTCTGAAAATCCCCTAAACAAACCCAGTCAGGAAAACCTGGAATACCATCAAAACCATATCTTTCTCGGAACATAAATTGACGAAAAATAAATAATGTTTAGGACAAATCGGATTCTTATCAATAAATTCCCCGCTAATATCAGAATCGTTTAATAATCAGTTTAGTATAAAGGAATCTATTGGTTCAAATCCTGTATTTGCTTTTGCCATTGGAGCAGGATTTTTAGTTAATAATGTAAATATAGGGATGAGATATTGGAGTGGTAATCCGATACATAAAGAATATTCAGGCAGCTCACTTGTTTCTGTTAAACAAAACGTATCCGTATTTCAAGTGGTTATTGGTTATAATATATAATCGTTGAAATTTATTCACAAGCTTCCCCCTGCCTCCTTGCTCATCGGAATCTATTTCCCAACAGTGATAAATTTGAACAGACACTCTTTAATAACCATATTCCAAAACTGAACGCTATGTTCGTAACATTCCTTTTCAGGAACAATACCTTCATGTGTAAAGTGAAGCACAGTTTTGTCTTAATTGTTACTTTGGAATCAGGATATACTGATTATAACCATAATATCCCTGTCCAAGTATCCAACCCTGATCCGTTACTAATTGAGCTGTGCCAAGAGCAAAATTATTAATTAGAACTGCAAGATCAGTCACCTGTCCGTTCTTCCAGATTGTACAATCACCGCCCCCTTTGCCATTGCTGAACGCACCAACAATTACACCTGCCGTATTGATGCTTGCAGCATAGGTGCTGCCCAAAGCTGATGGCGCGTAAGGTAAGGGCAGAATCTGGGGAGTTGCATTTACATTAGCCCATGTTACGGGAGTTTGAGACTTACTATCCTGGCAGTATCCAACTATTACTCCTGCTGCGTTTATAGAGAGAGGACTTATAATAACAGACCCTGTAAGGCCTTTGAGCACAACCGGCTGTGCTGTATGGCTGGACCAAAAGGCAATATTATTTCCATAATCCTGGGACGAAGAAAATCCTGCTAATATATTTCCATTAGAACCAATAAAATTAGGTGCTATTCTTGTACTTGCTATTGTTTGAAGAACTTGGGGTATGTCTGTTGGACTCGACCAGTAAAGCGGAGCAATGCTGTTAGTGGAAGTAACTCCCCAGCCGACAATCTGTCCGCTATTGTTAATACTTGTTGCAATTGCAAACTGAAGATTAACAGGCACTGCAAGTTTAGTAGGCACTGCTGTCGGGCTTGACCAATAGACTGGATTTGAAGGTGCCTGTTGCCCGTTAGGATAATTGTAATATCCGTTTCCAACAATTTGGTCATTGTCGTTAAATCCATTTACATTATCTGAACTGTCACCTGCAGATATCTGAAGTGTCTTTGGTTGGGAAGTTGGAGAGGACCAATAGACCGGTATAGTATAAGTTGTATTTGCAGATGGAGGTAAATAGCCTATTAAATGACCATTATTATTTATGGTTACTATAGTTCTCTGGCTGCTGGTATATAACAAAGGTGTATTGTATCCGGCATTAGAAATGTTTGTCAAACTAAAGATTGCGGCAGTAGTAACGCCTGTAACCGAAGCTGTTACCTGGAAATCACCTGGTGTTGAGTTTGCTGTAATACTAATCTGTGCCTCGCCTGTTGCATCAGTTGTTGCAGTTTTGGTAGTTACTCCACCTGCAAAAGTCCCGCTCTGTCCTGATTCTGGTGCTGTAAAAGTCACTGTAACTCCGCTAACGGGATTGCCCTTTTTATCTTGAACTGTTGCCATTAAAGGAGAAGCAAATGCAGTGCTTACTAAAGCGCTCTGCGGTGTACCGCTTGTTGCCAAAATGCTGTCTGGTACGCCTGTTTGTGTCCCGCCTCCTATGAGGTCTCCACCAAGTGCATCAACTACAATCTCCTTGGTTCCGTCTGCATAATTAATATTCAAATTGCCAAGACTGTCAGATGTGGCTGTTGAAATGCCTGTCCCTGTATTCACGTTCGCAATCATTGAGCCGGTTATTAAATTTAGTATCCCTGTTCCTGTCCAGCCATACGGACTAATCTTTATGTCGCAGGTAAGATTTCCAAATACTTGACCTTGCACATTTGTTGCTTCAATTGTTGCTCCGCTCTCCGTAATTGTTATTGATCCTGTCGCATTCAGATGGTCATCAAGAGCAAGTTTAAGAGTAAATACTACAATGTCTCTGGTAAGTGTATTCGTTCCGGTCATCGTATTTGCACCTGTTCCGCCCGTAAAACTGATTAATAAGTTTCCCTTGCACGGAAGGTTACCTCCGGTAATATTTAACTCGACTGTAATATTCGCCGGGTAGGAAGTATAACTTGTCGGATCAGATATATTGCTGATATCTGTTGGTAAAGTGGCTTTAACAGTTCCTGCTGACTGGGTGCCTGCGGCATCGTTATAAAATGACATTAAAAGAATATTCCCGCTGAATCCGGCTTTACCATAGAGGTTCAAATATGGTACAAATACAATTGAGTCTGCTTGATTGGAATTACGCTTATATAAATTCGAACCAATTGAATGCAATAAATTTTTTGTTGACAGGCTGGTATGAATAGGGCTGCCGGTTGGACTGGAAAGTTGCAGAGCTCTTAATGGATATGAAGCTCCTGCCCCTACGGTCTGATATCCTGCAACGGCTGATGCATGAAAAGCCTGATTCCCCTGTAGCAGAGTTTGTTCTGATGGAGTGATTGGATTGTTTTTTTTACACCCGCTAATAAGCAAAAAGCTTAATACAATTGATACCAAAACATAAATGATCCTGTCAATCCTAAAAATCTTTTTCATTTATTTCTCCTTTTTTGAGATAGCAAATATTATATACTTCCAAAAATTCAGCAATAGGAAAGTTAAATGTATGTAATTGCCCTATAAACGTAATAATTAATGATTAAAGTATCAATTATTATCTCGTAGCTATCATTAATTGGCTCTCTCACTGTATATTTCTTATCGTTGTAAATAAAACTATTATCAAACACAGGTAACACTATGACTAATAAAGATGAATCTAAACATCGTTCTATTTTGCAGAGAATAGCACGGAATGCGATGTTAGGAAAAGGATTGATGCCGGATTTTTCCCCGCTGGCAATTGAAGAACTGAATGGTATTAAAGATGCAATAACAAAAATTGATGGAACAGTAAAGGATCTGAGAAATCTTCTTTGGTGCTCGATTGATAATGATGATTCGCTCGACCTGGATCAGCTTACTGTAGCTATACCAAATCCCGGAAATTCTGTAACTATTCTGGTCGCCATAGCTGATGTTGACGCAATTGTTAAGAAAGGTTCTGCTATTGACGATCATGCTAAAAACAATACATCTTCAATTTATACAGCCGCGGAAATATTTCCAATGCTTCCGGAAAAACTTTCAACTGGCATTACCTCTTTAAATTTCGCAGTAGATCGGCTTGCAATTGTAGTTGAAATGAAAATTGGGGAAGACGGTTCTTTGCTGAGTTCTGATGTTTATCGTGCAATGGTAAATAATCGTGCAAAGCTTGCCTATAATAGCCTTGCCGCATGGCTTGAAAATAACGGACAAATGCCTGAAGAGGTTGGAGAAGTTAAAGGTTTGGAGGATAATCTAAGACTTCAGAATAATATTGCAAAAAAATTGAAATCACTTAGACATGCACATGGGGCACTTGATCTGGATACTATACAGGTGCATCCGGTTTTCGACGGAGACAATGTAAAAGAAATGGAGGTTGATAAAAGGAACACCGCTAAGGATTTAATAGAGGATTTTATGATTGCTGCAAATGGTGTAACAGCCCGGTACCTTGTATCTAAAAATTTACCCTCCTTGCGCCGTGTTGTTCGGTCACCCAAACGTTGGGATAGGATTGTTGAGCTAGCTTCAGAGCATAGTTTTACTCTTCCGCTGCAGCCGGATTCAAAAGCATTAGATCAATTCCTGCTATCGGCAAAAGATTCAGATGCTTTACGTTATCCGGATCTTTGTCTTAGTATAATTAAATTATTAGGACCGGGAGAATATGTCGTTGAACTTCCTGGTGGAAATTCTGAAGGACACTTCGGTTTGGCAGTTAAAGATTATGAACACTCAACAGCTCCTAATCGCAGATATCCTGATCTTATAACCCAGCGGCTGCTCAAGCAGGCGATGGTAGGACAATCAACACCCTACACAACTGAAGAACTTACTGCTCTGGCAAGTCATTGTACCCAGGTAGAAGATTTGGTAAAAAAAATAGAGCGTATGGTTGAAAAATCAGCGGCAGCTATGGTTATGGAATCAATGATTGGAAAGGAATTCGATGCAATTGTTACCGGAGCATCTGAGAAAGGAACCTGGGTTCGTCTGTTTCAGCCTCCGGTTGAAGGTAAACTTATTTCCGGATGTGATGGGATGGAAGTTGGACACAGACTTCGGGTAAAGTTGGTTCACACAGACGCAGAACACGGATTCATAGATTTTAAGAGGGTGTAATAAAGTCAATCAAATACCCATAAGATTGGCGGAGCATTTGGCTCCGCCTGATCTGCTCTATAATTAACTATTTAGTGAATTAGATTACAAACTATAAAACTTAAAGCTGATAGTTTAGTAATTATACATTAATAAGGACCATACTCATGAGAAAAATAATAGTTTTATCATTTATTTCATTAGATGGAGTCATGCAGGCACCCGGTGGACCTAAGGAAGATACATCAGGTGGCTTCAAATATGGCGGCTGGACTTCGCCATATTTTGAGGAAGCAGCTGGTAAGATAATGCAAAAACAGATGAAATCTGCTGACCTCCTTTTGGGCAGAAAAACATTTGAGATCTTTGCCTCCTACTGGCCTGAACACACAGACTATTGGCCTGGTATCAATGATGTTACAAAATACGTATTGTCCAAAACACTGAAAAAATCAGATTGGAAAAACTCAGTTTTCCTTAAAAACGTGGCATCTATCAAAAAGCTCAAAAATTCAAATGGTTCTGACATCCAGGTTCACGGCAGTGGTGAGCTTATTCAGCTGCTGCTTAAGAATGATTTAGTGGACGAACTTTGGCTCAAATTTCACCCTGTGACTCTTGGTAAAGGGAAAAAGTTATTTAACTCTGGCACTATTCCGGCGGCCTTTACATTAACTGAGAGTTCGGTTACACCTGTCGGAGTGATTTTTGCCAATTACAAACGGTCTGGAAAAGTCAAGACAGGTAATATGGGTGCTTAAGTAGAAATACAATGAGAAAAATAATTGCAGCAATCAATATGACACTTGACGGGTTTTGCGACCACACAGCAGTGATTGCAGATGAAGAAATACATTCACATTATAATGAGCTGTTAAGAAATGCAGACACCATTTTATACGGAAGGATAACATATCAACTAATGGAAAGTTATTGGCCGTCTCTGGTAATAAATCCTTCCGGTAAAAAACCGATGGATGAATTTGCTATATTAATAGACAATATTTCAAAAATAGTTTATTCCCATTCAATAAAAAATGTTGGCTGGAAAAATACAGAGTTGAAAAAGGAATTCATTAAAGAAGAAATCTTAGAACTCAAGCGGAATGGCGGGAGTAAAAACATTTTGGTTGGCAGCCCGGGATTAATAGCTACCTCAACACAGCTTGGCTTAATTGACGAATACCAGCTTAATGTTCAACCGATTATTTTAGGAAGCGGCTTACCTTTATTTAAAAACATCAGGGATAGAGTTAACCTTAAACTCCTAAAGACAAAAACATTTGTTTCTGGTGCTTTAACTCTTTACTATGAGCCTGTAAAAAAATGAGTGTCTTCGAATAAAATTACCCAAATAGGCAACACCATGAAAATACTATCCTCCTCATTAGAACCATATACCAATACCCGAATTGTCCTTCTCCCGGTCTTATTTCTCTGCTGTCTTCTCTTTCAGGAATGTTCTGGTGACAAATTACATAAGCCCGACAATAAAGCAATTGAACTAAACAACTTAGCCGTAAAATTATATCAGGATGATAAAATTGATAGTGCAGTGGTTTTGCTGAATCAGGCAATTAATATCGATAGCCTGTACAAGGCTGCCCATAGTAATATTTGTAATTATCTCTGGGAACTAAAAAAGAACAGTGAAGCATTAACCTTTGCAAATCACTATTTCAAAATTGATTCTATAAACGGTGCTTTGTTTTTAGGTATGGCACTTGAAAAAGTAAACCTTTTGGATAGTGCGAAATATTTCTATAATAAATTATTAACTGGTTATGAAAAATTGCCATATAATACTCTCGATTATATGTCAAAGGTTAACATTGCTGTAATTACAACTGTTACTGGTAATAAAGAAAAAGGATTAAAATTAATTGATGATATTTTAACTCAAAATAAATCACTGTCAGAAGATAAATTAGAATTTATCAAACCATTCAGAAATGAGATTGAAAGTTATCAGGGTGGGGGATATTTAGAATTTTCAGAAAATAAGACTAGTCAATATTGGATTTCATCAGATAAGGATATTAGTGAAATTCAAAAATATCTTTATGAAAATGGTATCAATGCAAATGTTATAAGTAAACCAGGGGGTTATCAGCTTGAATTAAAAGATAAATTCAGGGATAAAGCATTAAAACTCGGAATAGTTGAACAGAAAGAAAGATAAGTGTAGTTAGGCACAATAAATAACTGAATTCCAATTAGTTTAAACATTGTCAACTACAAACAGCCTGATATAAAAATATTTTTTAATAAGGAGGTATAATGAAAAATTACCTTTCAGGTTTAATGTTATTTTTATTTTTATCCGGATTCGTATTAGTATTTGCCCAGGGCTCTCAGGATGAAATGGAAGCACAGAAAAAAATGATGGAGTATATGACTCCCGGTGATTATCACAAGAATTTGGCTAAGGCTGTTGGAGATTGGACTGCAAAGTCTCAGTTCTGGATGGCTCCCGATACTAAGCCAATGGAAACAGATGGAACAGTAAAAGCTGAAATGATTCTAGGCGGAAGGTATCTTCAGATGAAATATTCAAGTGTAATAATGGGAATGCCTTTTGAAGGGATAAGCACCGATGGTTATGATAACGGGCGAAAGGTATTTTTCAATATATGGGTTGATAACATGGGTACAGGGGTAATGTACTCCGAGGGAACATATGATGAAAATACAAAACAAACTGTATATACAGGAAAGGTGTTCGATCCTACTGTAGGTAAAGAAGTACCCTTCCGAGAACTTATTCAAATGGTTGATGATACTCATATGATTATGGAAAGGTATTATCCGAACTCTAAGGATGGCAAGGAATATAAAGCCATGCGTGTTGAGTTCGTAAAGAAATAAGATTGGTTCACTCCTGGAGGTTCTATGAAAGATGCAAATAAAATAATGATCGTACTATTCTTTATTGGGGTTGGTAATATTTACGCACAAAATGATATGTCAGATTTAAAAAAGAAAATTCAGGATTTGGATGATAAACAATCCGCTGCAATATTAAAAGGAGATGTTAGCACGTTTGCCGATTTTTATACAGAGGATGCTATATCACTCCCAAATTATGAACCAATTATGAATGGAAAGGACGAAATATTGTCGCGTAATAAAAATGATCTTGACTCAGGAATTAAATACAAAAGTTTTGAAAATAAAATTACTAATGTATTCGGAAATGGAGATCTTCTTTATGAAATTGGTACATATGAAATCGCGTTTACAATGCCTGATATGCCCGCGGAAATAAGGGACCATGGCAAGTATATTACAATCTGGCAAAAACAACCCGATGGTTCATTGAAAATAAAAACAGATACATGGAATTCTGATGTTAATCCAATGTCTATGCAGGCAGGTGCAAAACAAAAGGACGTGGGTATTATGAAAAAAGGAGACAACGACAAATAAATTCGAATCCACATGTGAAAATGAATATCTAATAATTTCATGAGCGGGGCTTTTCATCCCTCCCTCTCATATGTTAATTATGCACGAACTCTCTTCAGTTTTATTACATTCCAAATCGTATTTCTTATATTTAATCGTTAAATATCTCCCAATTCTTTAAGGTAATTATAGTTCTGGTGCGTTTTATTTTATAGTAACTGGCTCTAAAGGACTTAAATATTTGAGGATATCATGAATGATGATAAATTACGGGTTTGTCCCGTTGAACATGCTCACTCACTTGACAGCAAATTAAGAAAGTGGCTCCAAAATCCTAATAAAATATTAGCTCCCTATATTAATGAGGGAATGACGGTTCTTGATATTGGTTGTGGACCCGGATTCTTCTCAATTGAATTAGCAAAAATGGTTGGTCAAAACGGGAAAGTAATTTCTGTTGATCTCCAGGAAGGAATGCTCCAAAAGATAAGAAATAAAATAAATGGGACACCCCTGGAAGGAATTATTAAACTTGTAAAATGTGAAGTAGATGATTTAAATGTGCACGATAAGGTTGATTTTATTTTAGCCTTCTATATGGTTCATGAAGTTCCTGATAAGGATAAATTATTCCATTCATTGAAAAATATCCTGAACGAGAAAGGCAAGTTATTAATTGTAGAACCTAAGTTTGGACATGTAAATAAAGAAGAATTTAATATAACAATAAGTAAAGCTGAAAAAGTAGGATTCATGTCTGCTCCTGGACTCAAATTACCTTTCAGCTTTTCATCACTGTTAATCATTACCAGATAAGCCGCTTTTTAACCGGCGGCTGTATCTCATAAGTTTTATTTTAAAAGAATAAACTTCCTTACAGCACTATAAGTTCCTGATTCCAACCTGTACAAATAGATACCGCTCGCAAGATTTCTTCCATTAAAGTGAACTGTGTAGCTTCCTGCAGGTTTATTCTCATTTACAATTGTGGCTACCTTGCTTCCGGTCATATCATAAACAGAAAGCCTGACTTTCCCTGCTTTGGAAAGTGAATAGTTTATTGTAGTTGAAGGATTGAACGGATTAGGATAATTCTGTTCAAGTGAAAAAGTATTTGGAGTATACGCCAACTGATTATCGTTTATGGAAGATATGGTTCTGGATGAAATTAGTGCGTCTGTATGAGTTTCATTAACCGGTATGTCTCTATATTCATAAACAATCCCCATTCCGCGGGCGTAATATTGATAGTTACGGAGAACTATATTTCCAATGCTGTCATAATTCGTGGAACAGACTTTAATACAATTTAAAAATGTACCTGCAGGTGTCACTGCTGTTTCTGTAACACTCACAACTGAATCCTTGCTGTTCATACTACCTAGAAACCTGGAATATCCGGCAGTTAAATAATCATTGGAGAACATGGGACCGGCAGGATATATTACTAATGCAGAATCTAAATCTTTGGAATTGCCGGAAACAATCATAGCGCCTACTAGAACGTTTCCAACAGAATCTTTCCGTAACCAAAAAACTTGGAATGAACTTGTGTCCGGTGTATTATTGTCCATTATTTCCACCCCCAATTGTCTGAAATATGTTTCACCGGATATGTTATCGGTTCTATCTACATAAAACCTTGTAGTGCGGGCTCCCCAGGTAGAATAATTAGGAATATCTACAGTGTGTAAATTTAAATAATTGCCTACCTTCAGTGGTATAAAATAATCAGATGCACTCTGCGCATTTGAAATATTGCTTATGGATAACAATGCGAAGATTGCGATAAGAAGTACAAATTTTGTCATAATATAGCTCAAAATAATATGTGATATATATCAAACATAGTTATTAAAAGCTATATTATCAACTTTCATTTTTTATCATCCGGAACCTGCTTGCTAATGATAATGAACTTCATTGCTTCCTAAGCTTTTGAAGCATGGATGTAGCATTCAAATTCTCAGGATTCAATTCTAATGACTTTTGGTAATTCCTGATCGCAAGTTCCTTATCAAGGTGTTTCATATAAGCCTCACCAAGTCCGTCATAAACATTCCATGATGAAGGAAAGGCTTCAGCATTTAATTTCAATATTTTAATTGCATCCTCAGTTTTATTAAGTCCTAAAAGATAATAGCCAAACTCGTTCAATTCAGATTCACTATAGTCGTAGGTTGTATCCTTACTCTTCTGCATTGTTTCATACTTTTGTATTGCAGTATCAATACCATCCGACTTATATATCCTATTCATCTCTTCTGCAATAGATAGTTTCGGACTACTGTAAGGTTTGTCATAAAGAATGTTGATTAAAGCATTACCCGGTAAACTCATGTTCTTAAAATCATTGTTAGTTAGAAATATTATTGTATTCCTATCTTTTGGGAAACGTTTAATATATGTGTTGAATCCGCCATACCTTCCCGCATGCGAGTAGGTAGTTAGATTGTCATAATTCCCAATGCCCCAGTCAAATCCGGAGCTGGTTATACTGCCGTCATTTAATCTTCCGGGTGTAAATACTTCTTTGATTATTAACTGGCTTATAATTTTATTTGTATAAAGAGCCTGGTCCCATTTAAACATGTCGGTAACAGATGAATAAATTCCCCCTTCTCCATAAGTTAACAAGTCGTAATCAGAATCATTTCCGAATCTGCCATAACCATGAGCTATATTTTCCCTTTGGCTGGATTTCTCGTAAACGAAAGTATTATTCATATGCAAGGGGATAAATATATTCTTCTTTAGAAAATCTGCATATGTTTGACCGCTGACTTTTTCAATAATCATCCCCAAAAGAATATAACCTGAATTACTATATGCAAATTTCTCTCCGGGAAAAAACTGTAATGTATCTTGTTGTATTAATGCTTTCAATACTTCCTTGTCCGTTAAACCGGGATGCTCCAAACCCAAATCTACATAGTCCGGTATTCCTGAAGTATGGTTTAGCAAATGCCTGATTGTCACCCCATGAGCATAAAGGGGGAACTCTGGAAAATATTTCGATAACGGATCGTTTAATGAAAGCTTATGTTTTTCGTATAGGATCATGATCGCTGTAACGGTAAACTGTTTTGTCAATGAACCTAGGTAACAGGGTGTTTCTGGTGTAAATATTATGTTGTTTTTGTTAACTGCTTTACCAAATCCATTTTTCATATATGACTTGCCCGTGTTCAGCCACTAAAATACTTCCACTAAATTGACCCCTCGTGGAAAGCCTGGTCATTAGTGTATCAAAAGTAAGTGCCTTTATTTGTGAGAAACATGCTGTATTATTTGCCGGGAAAACAAAACAGGATAACAAACCGGATTACAATATTCATTTATTTAGTCTTTAAAAAATATACAGTTAATTAAAAAGCCGTCAGAAATAACCGGCGGCTTTGAAGTTTTAAGTATAATAGCAGTGATCTTATTTTAAGAGATTCATCTTCTTAATTTGCGAGAACTGTCCGGCTTCCAATCTGTAAAAGTATATTCCACTGGGAAGTTCATTAGCAGAAAAAGAAATTGAATAATTTCCCGCATTCTTAAATCCGTTTTCAAGTATTCTTACAGTCTGCCCTAATGAATTAAATACAACAAGCTTTACAATAGATGCAGAAGGGATAGAATATGAAATAATAGTAGAGGGGTTGAAGGGATTAGGATAGTTATCAAATAGAGCATATTGTGACGGCTCATATTTCTTATCTGTAACTCCGGTAACGCCGCCATTAGTGGTATGCGCCACAACGCCCTGCCAGGTTTTTAAGGAATCAGGTCCGTTACAATTTTGTACGCAATTATCGGCTGTAAACCATCCATTGTTATTATCCCAAAAGAAGATACTGAATATACCTTCTGTATTCTGAATATTTTGTTTTGTCCAGTTTGCACCCCCGTTAGTTGTATATAAAACTTCACGGATCGGATTATCATTTATATTACCATCATTTGTACCGATCCATCCTGTATTGGCGTTAAGGAAGAAGACACATTTACTCTCTGAAAGAGGATCTATTCCTGTATTAATAACCCGTGTCCATGTTGTTCCTGCATTAGTCGTTTTAAGGACTTTACTGTTGTCACCAACTATCCAGCCATTGTTAAGATCAGAAAATTGTATTGTATTATAAGTGCCCAAAAGGCTGTCCGAAAATTGTTTGTTCCAATTTGTTCCGCCATTAGTTGTATGATAAATATTATAGGGTGGATTTGCACCCTGTGCACCTGAACCCGAATATGACCAGCCATTATTCACGTCAACAAAATAAAAAATACCGGCTCCGTTAAAAGGTGTCCAGCTGACGCCGCCATCAGTGGTCTTCAGAAATTGTGCTGCACCTGTTAAAAAATTAAAAATAAGTACCCTTCCATTCAGTTCATCAACAAACTGAATTTGAAAACCGACATCACCTAAAGTTGTAGTAAGGACATTTTTTGTCCAGGTTTGACCACCATCGGTTGTTCTATGGATAACTGCTCCATGAGCATCTCCGAAGCTTGTTCCAAACCAGTTTATTTTCCAACCATGAGTTTGATTTACCCACGACATTGAATTTGCTGGATCTGAGGAAGAGTTAACAGTATCATTTGGGAATGGGGTTACAATATTCCAGACAGCACCGGCATTGGTAGTATGAAGTAAATTCCCATCAGATGCAGCTATCCAGCCTTCTGTTGCACTTACAAATTGAACTTTGCCAAGATCATTTGTTGTGCTTGGAGCAATGGGATTAATCTGACTTAACCATCCTATCTGAGTGTAACTAATGCCTGTTATAGTCATGAACATCAATATCAATAAAAATATTACAGAAATTTTCATTAAATACTCCTTTCTAAAAAATACTCAAATACTATTTGTATCATGAATCAAACATATAGGAATCCTGATAAAAAGACAAAAAATCCTATTGTCAGAAGAACTTCATTGTGTTAACACAATAAACACCTCAGTATTAAATCGTTTTGATCTCAGAATGGACTAAGTATATACTCCATCTGAGAAAAAATAAATAAAATTTATTTTTCATGACAATTACAGTTCATTTTAATATAGATATAATAATGCTAAAGGGAATCTTATGAAATCAATTTCTTTCCATCATCTATTCATCATTTTTGTTATAATGATCTTTTCGATGCCATATTATGCTCAAAGTAAATTCAGGGTGGGCACTTATGATTCTAGGGCGGTAGCGATTGCTTATCTCAATTCAACATATAACCGGAATATTATGAAAACTATTAAAGAGTTGAATGTAAAAATGCAGAATGCAAAACAAGAAAATGATTCTTCATTAATTAAAAAGTTGAATTTCGAGGGACCTGTCAGGCAGGCAATTCTGAATGAGAAAGGGTTCGGTACAGGATCAGTTCGATTTGAGATCTTGGAGATCAAAGATAAAATCGACAGTCTGGCGAAAGCAGAAAAAATCGATCTGGTTGTCTCAAAATGGGAGTTGAATTATTCTGACCCCGGCTGCGAAGTAATAGATATAACCAGGGAAATTGCTTCCTTATTTAAGCCAAACGATCGGTTCAAGAAAATGTTACAGGATATCCTTAAGTCCGAACCGGTTAAGGATGCATACCTAATTGAGGATTGATAAGCCTTTGAAAATTTTATAGTGAAGGAACAATACTAAAAAAATTATGCCTCCTATATTCAGAATAAGATATATACTTATAATTGCTTTTTTCATTCTATTATGGGTTTCGGCGTTTCTCGATATTCTAAAAAATAATTTTAAGAAGAATAAGAAAATTATCTGGATAATTGTAGTTGTATTGTTCCCTTTACTTGGTGCCATTTTATATTTTATGATCGGTAGAAAAGATAAGATTATTAAATCCTGAACATTGAATAGTAATTAACCCGTGGTTATATATATCCAGATACCTAAATTGGTTAAACATTGATGTAAAGCTAATATCTCTCTTCAGCATTATGATATTTCAAATAGTATTCATTATATTTAATCGTTAAGAATTAAAATATTAGAACTATACCAATCATTGACTTATTTTGAAAATAAATAAGGAGTTCGATTTGAAAAAGTACATTTATCTAGTTGTTGCATTTATGATACTTCCAGCTATCGGTTATTCTCAGGAATCAACCACCACCTCTAAAGACCAATTCGGAAATACTACAACTACCTTCTATGAAAAAAACGGCCAAACAATTAGAACTGAAACAACTACTACTGATTATTTCGGAAATAAGACGACAACCACTGCCAATCCTAATGGTCAAACAACTCAAACAGCAAAAACTACTACTGACGTCTTTGGAAATAGTAAAACAGAATACACAGATCCTAATGGTCAATCTTTGGGAACAATTAATAACACAAATTCTGCTAATCCCTCCGGGTATTTAAATAGAAAAGTCAAAAACACTACTGACTATCGTGGAATTAATACCTCTAACCGCCATGGTAAAAAAAAGAAAGTAAATAACCATCGATGGCCTTAAAATAAAATCTTCTTAATATATATTATGTATTTTTCTCCAATTTCATCATTTACAACCTAGTATTCGGTTTGGTCTCAAGCAAAAAAGGGATGTGATAGTTGGCAATGTGTTTCTTTAATAATCTAAAGAATATACTTTGGTAAATTTTATAACATTTGAGAAGGATAAAGAAAATGGCAGGCGCTGATATAACCTATACTTTGATGGTAGATCAAACTCCGGAAGAGGCATTTAATGCCGTCAATAATGTTCGGTGATGGTGGACAGGAGATATTGTAGGCAGTACAGATAAACTCAATGAAGAGTTTACATATCGCTACAAGGACTTTCATTATTCCAAACAAAAGAAAACAGAACTTATTCCCGGAAAAAAAATAGTTTGGTATGTTACAGACAGCTCCCTTGATTTTTTGAAAAACAAAAGTGAATGGAATGGCACAAATATTACTTTTGATATAACTAAAAAGGGAGACAAAACCGAGGTCCGTTTCACTCATTTAGGTATAGCACCTGGCATAGAATGTTATGACAAATGTTCAAATGCATGGGGTTCATATATTAACAATAGTTTACGGAATCTGATTACTAAAAAATGATCTTCAATATGTATTTAAATCAAACCCCATAATACTTATCGCATGGCAATTGTTCAAGAAAATGGTACTTCTTTAAGGTTAAGTAAATTGACATTATAATATGCATTAATTAAGTTTATTTGGTAATTATTTAAGATCGGGATTATGATTATAAAAAAAATCGAATCGGTATCATTAAACCCGGTCTTATCTCCTTCACTTACATGGGAAGGGGGAAGTATAGCTTGCGCTTACTCAAGGACTGATTAAAATCCAGATAATCCCCCAATATCTTAAAGCGCTTTCAAAGTTATATACTCCATAGGCTGCTTTAAAGTAAAGCACGTTGTGTTCAATTATGACATCGTTTCAAATCTCTCAT
>JARLHD010000317.1 GCA_031292435.1 Ignavibacteriaceae bacterium | reverse complement strand
TTCAATTTGTCTAAAACTACTTTTGCCGCTTCAAGTACTTCTATTCCTATACCATCCCCCGGAAGCCATGCGATCTTGTATTTAGCCATAATTTCTCCCATTTAAACTAAAATTACACTTCAAAATTACTACATATTAATGGTTACACAAAAGGATACTATTAAAAAAACAGGCCTTTTATGTAAATTCCTATAACGTTATTCGTTTTTTGGTTTATCTTCTTGAAAAATAATTTTAACTTAACTGAATGATTAAAAATATTTTATTTCTTTTGTTGATTGTGACAGCTTGTTCCGGCATTTATTCCCAGGATAAATCATCTGGTACTGAGATCAAAAAGACCTATTATCCAAACGGTGTTATGAAAACGCAGGGAGATTACCAAAACGGTCGCTTAAATGGGCTGTATCTTGAATATTATCCCGATGGCAAGCTTTGGAAAAAATGGAGCTTTGAAAATGGAAAGGAGAACGGACAATCTGTATGGTTTTTCCCCGATGGAAAGATAAGTATTGAATGGAATTACCGTAATGGAATACGCGAAGGTATATCTAAATGGTATTATGAAACAGGAGAGAAATGGGCTGAACAAAATTATAGAATTGGAAAACTTGATGGCACTACTTTTACTTATTATAAAACCGGTGAACTGCAGGGCGAATGGAATTACGTAAATGGTATCTTGCAGGGTATCTCTAAAACTTATTTCAAATCAGGTAAGGTCGAAGTTGAAAGAAGATTCGTCAATAGTATCCTTCAGGGGGAAACAAAAGTGTTTCATGAAAATGGAGCTGTAGCTCTGGATGCCTTCTATAAAAATAACCGTCTTGAAGGTGATGTGCTTATTTATGATATGGGTGGAACACTAAGAGTGAAGGATACCTATATAGCTGATGATCTTATAAACAGGGTCCGGTATGATTATAAAGGCAAGTTTGAAAACCAGGAAAAAACTACTAAAGATTTTTATCCCAACGGAGCAATCAAACAGGAAGTATTCCTGAAGGACGGTAAGAAAGAAGATTACCTTAAAAATTACTATGAAAGTGGCTTCCTTAAAGAGGATTGGCATTACAATCATGATACTCTGAATGGGTTTTCCTATACCTACTATGAAAATGGTTCGGTGCAATCGGAAATTGTATATGACCGGGGAATCAGGAAAGGTAATACTAAATTATATTACCCCTCAGGCATTCTTGAATCGGAAACTATGTACGATAATAATAAAAAGAATGGCATTTATATTACTTATTTTGATTCAACCGGCACCCTTAAAACTTCTGGCAATTATACTAATGATCTCCTCACTGGTGAATTCAGAACTTATTATGAGGATGGACTTATTAAATCCCGTGCTAATTATCTGAATGGAATATTGGTTGGTAAAATGATTTCATATTATCAGTTCGGCGCTGTCAAACAGGAGCAGAATTATGTTGATGGAAATCTAAACGGATGGCTAAGGGAATACTTTGATAATGGCAAATTGAAAACAGAGGAGATGTATAAAAATGGAAAGATGGAAACTAAAAAAGAATACAATATTGCAGGCGATATTATTTCAACATTCGGATATAAATAGAAAATATATGAAAGCAACCTTTATAATTATTGTCCTGCTTGCTCTGTCTGCTTCTTATGGACAGGATGGTCTTAAAAAATCTTATTACGATAATGGTAAATTAAAAAGTGAAGAGAACTTCCATTCCGGTAAAAAGGATAGTGTGTGCAATTATTGTTATGCAACCGGTATTCTTAAAGAAAGTCTAAATTTCAGAAATGGAACAAAGCAGGGCGATTGTTATCTATATTACCCGGACGGTGTTCTAAAAGAATTCTATACTTATGATAACAATAAATATAATGGTCCTTTCAGGACATACTATCCCGGTGGCTTTCTTAAAGAATCAGGCAATTATAACAATGGACAATTTGATAGCTTGCTTAAAAGCTTCTATATAACAGGAGAGCTGAAAACATTATACCCTTTTATAAATGGTCAAAGGGAAGGAGTGCTTCGTGAATATTATCTCAACGGCAAAATAATGAGTGAAGCTCAGTTCCACAATGATTCTCCTGACGGCATCACTAAATGGTACTATGATAGTGGAGTCCTTAAAAGTGAATATCATTTTACGAATGGTATAATGAAAGGAAAGGCAGTGGAATATTATCCCTCTGGTAAAATATCTGCTATAAAGAATCTTTCTGATAATCACCTTGATAGTCTTATTGTTTATTATTTTGAAAACGGCAGGATTAAAAGCGAGATAAATTATAAGAATGGTGATAAAGAAGGAATTGCAAAATCATATTATGAAGACGGTACACTATGGACAGTTCAGAATTATGAAGACGATAAACTGGAAGGCGAAACTAAAATCTATCGGGAAAATAAATCTCTTTGGTTTATTGAGAATTATAAAGAAGGCGATCTTAAAAGCAGTAAGGAATTCTCTGAAAATGGAAATATTATCTCTGAAAAGAAATTTTGAGTATAAATACTATGAATAATAACATTACTAATCCTACAAAGAAATTTACCGCTGGTCTAATCCAGATCTCACTAGAAAAGGATATTAATCATAACCTCGATAAAGCTGTTACCTGGATTAACAAAGCCGTAAAAGATGGTGCTCAGGTAATCTGCCTGCCTGAACTTTTCAGGTCACAGTACTTCTGCCAGAAGGAAAGTATAAGTTATTTCGATTTAGCCGAATCTATTCCCGGTCATTCTACCATTGCCCTTGGCAAAATAGCCAAGGAAAATAAGGTAATACTCATTGTCCCCGTATTTGAAAAAAGAGCCCCTGGTATTTACCATAATACTGCTGTCATAATTAATACCGATGGCGCAATAGCCGGCATGTACCGCAAAATGCATATACCCGATGATCCTTCCTATTACGAAAAGTATTACTTCACCCCCGGCGACCTTGGTTATAAATCTTTCTCTACAGAATTTGGTAAGATCGGAACACTTATCTGCTGGGACCAATGGTACCCCGAAGGTGCCAGGTTAACCGCATTAAAAGGGGCAGATATAATATTTTATCCAACAGCTATTGGGTGGCACCCAAGCGAGAAAAAAAGAGAAGGTAAACCTCAGTTCGATTCATGGATGACTGTTCAAAGAGGACACGCAATCGCAAATGGTGTATACGTTGCAGCTGTTAACCGTATCGGTCTTGAAAAAGAAAATGATAACTCAGCCGGAATAGAGTTCTGGGGTTCATCATTCATCTGCGATCCACAGGGCGTTATTATTGCCCAGGCTTCTCCTGATAAAGAAGAAATAATCCTTGCAGAGATTGATCCTTCAAGGATCGAATATATCAGACGCAACTGGCCCTTCCTCAGGGATAGAAGAATCGATTCCTATAACGGCATTAACGATCGCTTCCTGGATGAAAATGATAAATAAAAAAGCATCACAATTTATACTTCCTGCCGAATGGCAAAAACATGAAGCTACTTGGATTGGATGGCCCCATAATAAAGAAGATTGGCCTGGTAAATTCTCTCCTATCCCTTTTGTCTATGCTGAAATTGTAAGGATAATATCCAAAGGGGAAATAGTCAGGATTCTTGTAGAAAATGATTCACATGAAAAAAAAGCTCGCAAAGTATTAAAATCAGTCGGAGTTGAATTCACTAATATTGAGTTCTATAAAATTAAAACCGATAGGAACTGGTTACGTGATGCCGCTCCCCAATTTGTTATAGATAAAGATGGTCACCTCAACCTTATGCATTTCAAATTCAATGCGTGGGCTAAATACAGCAACTATAAAAAAGATAAATATATCCCCGGATTCATATCCCATAAACTTAAACTACCTATTCATCCTGTTATACATAATGGTCATATTGTCGTCCTTGAAGGTGGTGCAATTGATATAAATGGAAAGGGGACATTATTAACTACCGAAGAATGTTTACTCGATCCAAAAGTCCAGGTCAGAAATAAAAATTTTACCAAACAGGATTATGCCGGAATATTTAATCAATCCCTTGGAATCAAAAATATTATATGGCTCGGAAAGGGAATAAAAGGAGATGATACTCATGGACATATCGACGACCTTTGCCGCTTTGTAAATGAAAATACAATCCTCATCGTTTCAGAAGATAATGAAAAAGATGAAAACTATATTCCCCTTAAGGAAAACTATGAAAAAATTCAGGATGCAGTCCTTGAAGATGGAAGCAAACCCCGGATAATAAAACTTCCCATGCCTTCCCCGGTTATGTTCAAAGGTGAACGGCTCCCTGCAAGTTATGCTAATTTCTATATATCAAATTATGCCGTCCTTGTGCCCACTTTTAATGATCCCAATGATAAAAAAGCATTAGGAATTTTAAGTGATTTATTCCCTAACCGGAAAGTTATAGGCATTCATTCCGTCGATCTTGTCTGGGGTCTCGGTACCCTGCATTGCCTCACCCATGAGCAGCCTTTTATCGACTTTCCCTCCATAAAAGCTTAATTATTATAGCATCCGAATGTTTTTCGATCTTTTACAGATTTGAATTATAAACATATTCAGTCTACTCCGTATCCCAATCCAAATTGCCCCTTAGTTAGCTCTGATATACCCGTCCTATACTCATCCAAGGCTCTTCCCCGGTAGAG
>JARLHD010000036.1 GCA_031292435.1 Ignavibacteriaceae bacterium | reverse complement strand
GGAGAGACCGAGATTTAAAGCTATCTCACGGGGGGAATGACCTTTAGCCATTTCATCGAAGACACAGAATTCTTCCTCAGAATCTTTAAAGAATTCGTAAGCAGCATTTATAAATCCCACAGCATCGATTGATTCATCCTGAAGGGCATCTTCGAATGTAGTTCCTCATTTATCATTTTTAGAGAAAAATTATAATCAGAGCCGACCATCTGCCAATCACTGATGAGGGCATCGGCATCTTTGAGGCGGGGACGGGGGAAATTGCGAATAGAGCCGGCAAAGTCGAAATTCCTTGCAATTCCTTCCAAAAAAGGGGAAATGATTGATTTAGCTGAATTAAAAAATTTCATATGTAACTCCATAAAAAAAAGTGACCCTCTATACTCTATAATTCCGAAAGTTGATTTTTTGCCACGGAGCCACTGCGCGGCAAAAAACGGGAAAGTGGAATTATAAAGAGTATAGGGTGCAACGAAGAATAGATAGCGCTATCGGAAAGGGCATCCATAGAAAAAGCAAGTCCCTTAAGCCGGGACGAAAAAATAATTCATCAACAAAACATAGAGGTTACAATATGGGACGAATATCGAACCAGGTGCTGGGAGATGCACATGGAAAAGTAGGTCATATAGTATTCAGACTCCGCAAGGGGTTGAATATTATGGGTAAGGCACCTAACAAAAGTACAAAGGTGCCTACAGAAAAGGAGAAAGCAATAAGAGCGAAGTTCGGATTAACCGGTCAGATTGCGCGTGCGATTTATTCCCTGCCGCTGATAAGAGAAATATGGCCAGCATCGAAAGGCACTATGACCATGTGCAATGAAATATTCCAGGCAAACTATAAGCTAATTAATACGCTTGAGAACCTGGGGTCAATTTTAGTTGCGCCGAACTATGGATTTAATTTTGCAAATCCAGTAGTGACAGTAGGTGCCACGAGTGTTCAGTTAGTGACAGATCCATTGGGAGTAGATGTAGGTGTAGACACCGGTATTGAGAAATACCAGATAATGTGTGGTGTTGCAATCCTACAGAATCCCACATTGGAGAGCTGGCCAAAGAGCGATGTTGTTTCATTCAAATCAATCCAACATAACCTTGATCTGATAAGCAACATTGACCAGACAGCAAACTTAGCCGGAGTTGACCTGACAAAATTCTCAGGATATACAACCCGGACAGCATTTGTCTGTTTGCTTACCCTGGACGATAACAGCAAAGTAGTCCGTTACTCAGTTACAGTGAAAAGCGTATAAGCTTTAAAAGCTGCCGAAAAAAAGCGGAACTGCTGAACCAATCCCCTGCCGTAAAAGGCAGGGGATTTTTTTTGTTTAGCAATTCACTGTATGATAATAGTATAACAAAGGCGTCAAACAGGCATTGTCTAAGTACCTGACAAGTACAATCTAAGTACAAAAGATATACTTCACATAAATAGACCTTACGCTGCCGCGGATCCAGCCATTCATACAAAAAAGAATACACTCTAAAATTCCCAACACCACATTCAGGATTTTTTTTACCATACCCGGCATCTCCTAAGGTCATGTCCGCTTTTCAGATTAAATATTTTAATAAGGTTAACGCGATGGGTATCAATTGTTCTTGGTTTAACATCCATTTTTTCAGCGATCTCAAGGGGATGACATACCTGCGCTGATATGTTCAAGAACTTCATATTCAGTTGCTGTAGGCTGCAATTCAGATTCAAAATTAAAATCAAATTTTACGGGATGGTTGGTATATTTTTTAATAATAGCTTCGATTTTTAGTTTATCATACAGGGGACCGAAATACTGCCTGCCGTTATATACCTCATTTATTGCGTAGGTAAGTTCACCAATTAAGGGGCTTTTATCGAGAGGACAAGTCCACCCGCTCTTATAATAGAATATATACAAGGTTCGCCTCCATACATTGAAATGAATAGAACCTTAATGAGAGGGTATTTTGATTTTAGTTGTTTTAAGGCGTCAATGCCTGATAATTCGGGCATTTGGATATCGGATATTACCAGATCGGGTTTAAGTTTTTCGTATTGGGTTATCATTCCGGTACCGTTTTCGGCTTCACCGGCTACGAAAATACCCGGTACGCGTAACAACCTGTTGATTATGCCTTCGCGCGTAAGGGCGTGGTCTTCGCAGATTAGAATTCTAATGTTATCCAAGTTTGCTCTCCTTTTGTTCAGAAGATATATTTTAAGGTACGTAAAGATAGGGAGAGAAAATTAAAATTAGTAAGGATTTATATGTAATCAGCCGGCAAATTATTACCGGCTGATTTTACTGCTTAGTTATGGGTGGGTAAATTATTTCAATAAGATCATTTTTTTGACCGATGTAAAATTCCCCGCTTCGAGGCGGTAAAAGTATATTCCGCTTGCATAACGAGAGGCATCGAATTTAACTTCATAGTTTCCTGCCTGCATATACTGATGAACTAATGCACCGACCTTTTCACCTAATGCATTATAGACTGCAAGGTTAACAATTCCATCCTTTGGAATAGAATATCTGATAGATGTAGAAGGATTGAAAGGGTTGGGGTAATTCTGATCAAGCTTGTAACTTCTCACTAAATTGCCTGGAATATTTTCATTAATTCCGGTTAGATTAGCTGTCATCCAATTGTCTATAATATAATTATAGTTATTATATGAAGCTGTATTGTTGTAACGATAGGGACGTCCTGCAATGTAAGTAAATGTTCCTTCATTATTTTTATGAATTCTGAAGCCCCCATTCCAGACAGAAGTAGTGTCAGAAGTGAAAATTGGAATTGAAGAGGAATTGGAATTAAGCATTACTAAATCGACAAGTGAATTAGTGCCCGAAGCAATAGCAGGCATATTGACCAGATTAGCATCAAGAGGCATCAGCAAATCAACTGTTAAATCATTTGATAACTGAACTCCACAATAGTCAGTTAGCGAAGTGTTAAAAAAGGTAGAGCCCATTCTTGAGGCGAGAAGAAAATTTCCTCCCTGCTGAACATATTGAAGAACAGTAGCAGGGTTGTAATTATTAAGGTCACCATTATAATTATTGCCAATCCAAATTACCTTTTTGTAGTTTTTTAAAACCGATAAAGGAACAGCGCTGTTGAACATATCCACCTATAAAAAGTAAAAGCAATAGATATTTTTTCATTACACACCCTGAAAATTATTATATACGTGATAAAAGACGATGCCAATCTCTCTATAATTTATTAAAATAATATTCCCTAAAAAGGATGTCGGCCTGAGTTAAATAACTTCACCGACTGATATTTACTGCTTATATAGTAAGGGTTAAATTACTTAAGAAGCATCATTTTCTGGGACTGGAAAAAATTATCTCCGGCTTTAATTACATAAAAATAGACACCCGAAGATAAGTTTGAAGCATTAAACTGAACATCATGAGTTCCAGCGTTAATCATTCCGTTTACCAAAGTTGCTACTTCCTGACCCAAGGAATTAAATACCTTTAAGCTAACATATGAATTTTGAGGTATCTGGTATTTAATTATTGTTGTGGGATTAAACGGATTTGGGAAATTCTGTGTTAGAGTGTAGTTATCGGGAAGTATGTTTTCTTTTTGTACAGCAGAAGCAGGGTTAGAGAATTTAAGGAGGGTACCAGCAAGACCACCTGAAAATCCAAGACTACTATTCACAAATTGCATATGCTGCATACCATTTGTAGAACCTTGTGAAGGTAATACTTCTTCAGTCCAGGTAGAACCAAGATTGGTGGTTTTGAAGCAATGGTACACTGGCGTCGTATCAACAAGGGACATTTTAATAATATTAGAACCATCCTTAAATCCATACATATTTATTGCGGCAAAGGTTGTTATACCATTAGGAGGAGCAATCGCTGTCCATGTCGCACCGCCATCGGTAGTCTTAACAATGTCACTACCGTTTGAACCTGCCATACCGTAATTTTTATCTAAAAAGGCTATAGCCTGATAATAAAGACCCTGGGTTCCGCCTGTTCCGGCAACTATTGTATTTAGCCATGTTCCGTTAATACCAGTAGAAGTGTTATATATTTTGCAAGTTGTTGCGTTCGCCACAGTACTAGCTGATCCGACCCAAATGATATTAGTATCGATGAAATCAAAAGCATTTATAACACCGTATTCATTTTCAGCTATTGGAGATGTTGGGGAAAGGTTCCATGTAGTTCCACCATTAGTTGTATACCTGAATTGGTACGGCTGACCATTTCCTGTGGGATCACCTATAGCAATTCCATAATCAGGTGTAAACATTTTTATTCCATCAGGAAAGGTGCCTGCCAGTGTCCATTGAAGTGTCCAGCTGGTTCCCCCATCTGTCGTTCTGTAAATAGAAGCGGGTGTTCCAGTTGATTTTAACCATCCAACCCAACAGTTAAGAGAATCAGTCGCTGATATACCATAAAGATCGCCCGAAGCTGCCAGACCTGTGTTTTTTAATTCCCAGGTAGACCCACCGTTAAGTGTTCTATAGAGACCATTTCCTTTGGCGGCTACGAAAATTACATTCTGATCGACCACGGCAATGGAATTTATAGCTGCTCCAGAAGGAATGGTTCCCAGATAACTCCATGAACCCTGAGAATAAGAAATTTTTGCAAAGGCTAATAATAAAATGAGAAATGTAAGTATTTTGGGCATTATAACTCCTATGAATGATTTATTGTTTGTATTATTATTTCATTAAGATCATTTTCTTTACAGAAGAATATAAACCGGCATCAAGACGGTAGAAATAAATACCACTTGCATAATGAGATGCATCGAATTTTATTTCATAGTTACCGGCATACATATATTGATTCACCAAGGTTGCCACCTTCTCGCCAAGTATATTAAATATAGTTAGACTTACCTTCCCTTCGTGAGGT
>JARLHD010000035.1 GCA_031292435.1 Ignavibacteriaceae bacterium | reverse complement strand
TTCCACTTTAACCTGATTAATTTTTATTGTTACTAGTTTTATTTAACAGCCATTGAAACAAATTCTGAGCTGCTTTATAATTTTCAAACCCCTCAGGTAGTTTCCTGGAATCAATATATTCATTATATAGCCAGGGGTCACCTACCGCGAAAACGAATCCCTTGCCATATTTAGAAGAGGCCATAAATATTTTATTACCACGAACTAACAAGGGTTCAGCATCCTTGCTAATATTAATAGAGGATATTTCTTTTAAGAATATTTTATTTACTTTTTTGAATAGGGGGTGATTCGGTAAATTATCAAAAGTACCTAAAACATAATTATTCCCTATGACCCGGTTCTCACTATCTTCATTGAAATGGATCCCGAATTCTCCTGCCAACTTATTAAGATGAGTAAATTCACAATTTGTACTATCGTTAGCCATAAGAATCAAAACACCACCATTTTTGACCCATGATGTAATTTCCCCGATAGCAATATCATCAATATAATTTGGCTTTAATGTTTCCTGTGGGGTATCGGGATCGACAATAATATAAATATCATATTGCTTCAGAATTTCTGAAGTAGGGGCCTTGACAATAGAATCAATAACCGCACCACTGTGTTCAATAATGTTTCCTAATACAGAAAAACCTGAATTTTCAGTATCTTCCCAGATATAATGAAATCTCTTTTGATTTTTATATTCATTATTATAAAAATAATCAAGTCCAACTCTTCTATTCTTTGCATTCAATTTTTTTTTTGAGAGCTCTATAGAGGCTAATAATAATGATCCATAGCCTTTGAAATCATTTACCCGCATAGGTTCACTTATATAATAATTATAGCTACCATCACGATAAGGATTCCCACCAAGACCTGCACCAGCACAGACGTTTTCAAGATTCAGTAAATCATTATTTTTTTTGAGATAATTGAGCTGTACAGAATTAAATGATTCTTCTGCAATATTATAATAACTGAGAGGTAAATATCCGTTGTTATAACCTTTAGCATAAGCATAAATAAACATTGAAGAAGCGGAGGTTTCAATAAAATTACCTTTCTCATTAACTTTGTTAACAACCTGAAACCATAGTTTCATTTGGGGGTCCCTGTACATTAACAAATTAAGAGATAAATCACGAAATATTTTTATTAATTCTTTTCTTTGGGGATGCTCCAATGGAAAATAGTCAAGTACGTCCACCAATGCCATTAAATACCATCCCATAGCTCTTCCCCAGAAAATTTTTGAGGTACCTGTTACCGAATCTGCCCATTTCTGTGATTTAGTTTCATCCCAACCATGATAATAAAGGCCTGTCTGCTTGTCTTTACAATATTTTTCAATTAACAGGAATTGATTTGCAATATCATTAAATGAATCTTCATTCCCTAAAAGAGAAGTATATTCAGAATAAAATGGTTCTGCCATAAAAAGACCATCAAGCCACATTTGATCAGGATAAATCTTTTTATGCCAAAATCCCCCTTCCTTAGTTCTTGGTTGTTCCCTTAGCTGCTCCCTTAATATATCAGCAGCTTTTTTATATTTTTTATTTTTTGTGATATTATAAATGTTCAATAATACACTACCGGGAGCAATATTATCAAGATTCAAATCTTCAATTTTATAGGTTTTAATATTCCCATTATCATCAACATAATAATCAAGATTGCGTTTTATGTAATTGAGATATTCATTATTTCCTGATTTAAGCCACATTTGATAAAAGGCTTGCAGAATGAATCCCTGCTCATAATTCCATTTTTTGCTATTGATCTGACCTTTATAAATAATTGAATCAGGATAAAGCTTTAAAAAATTTGATGCTAATTCTTCAGGCGTAAATATTTTAT
Organism: Ignavibacteriaceae bacterium; assembly: GCA_031292435.1. Lineage (GTDB taxonomy): Bacteria > Bacteroidota > Ignavibacteria > Ignavibacteriales > Ignavibacteriaceae > Fen-1301. The sequence continues at coordinate 22,323 of JARLHD010000035.1, read as the reverse complement.
CAATTTTGTTCTTTTGTGAATAAGTATAATTAGAGAAAAATAATACAATTAAGATTAAAAAGAATAACTTTAATATTTTCATCAATACTATAAATATTTGAATAATAAAGAAACAGAATGATACCAGAAGGACAGATTGATAATTCTGTCCTTCTAAAAATTATATTATTTTATAAGATTCATTTTCTGAATAGAAATATTTTCACCTTGCTGTAATCTAGCAAAATAGACACCTGAAGATAGATTTCGAGCATTAAAAGTAATGTCTATTATGTTGCCAGATTTTGCATTACCTTCAAAAAGTGTAGCTACTTCCTGTCCTAAAATATTCAATACTTTTAATGATGTGAACCCATCTTTAGAAACAGAAAAGCGAATTTGGGTTGATGGATTAAATGGGTTGGGATAATTGTTGTATAGTTTAAACACTTTAGGAGTTACGGAACCTTCTTTAACACCTTCGGGCCATCCCTGAATTGGAACTGCGGCATGTCCTCCCGCATAAACAACCGAACCAGTGGGCCCAATTATAATTGCATTAACACTATTATTCAGAAGACCCTGCTTTAGCGTAAGTACTCCGTTTACAGTAGTTGGTTTATTGAATGCAACTGTATCAGGGTTATTTATATATAAATTGTTAACTGTAGCAGGCAACAATGAATCTATTTGAGAAACAATGCCATTATACTGATAATTTCCGTCAATGGGTAACTTAATTGATCCCTGCATCGATAGGTTCCCACTCAATCCATTTTTGTGAGATGTCATGAGCGTTGAACCTGATGCCTGTGTAAATGTAGTTGCTGAACCACCAATCGAAGTTGAAACTAAATCCACTATAGCACCGGGACGGGTTGCAAATTGAACATTTGAAATAGAACCAAGCGAATCAGCTTTATAAAATGTTTGTTTGGATGTACCAACAAATATAAATGAATCAGGAAGAGTTGTAACATTTGAATTAGTAGTCATTAGTCCATCCTGAATACTCAGATTGCCTGAAAGGAACCAATTACACATGCACCCGCTGCCATTGGCAAGATTAAAGTTCCCATTGGAAGTAATATTTCCTTTGACATCAACTTCAATGGTATCCTGTCCACTTGAACCGGTTGATGTAAAAGCGCTTGTAGTATCCAGAAGGTTAATATCACCGTTAATTATAATTACATTTGCACCGGGGGCCTGATTACCAATGTTACTGGCAGATAAACGTAAATAAGTTTTACTTGTATTGCCTTTAATTACATTAATCGTTCCGCCAATTGTATTCCCACCCCATCCAAGGTTAAGTGCAGAAGTGCCATAATTAGGACAGTTCCAGGAAAAATTATAATAATTCTGTCTGTTATTTGAGGGCATAGTATCTACAACCCCTGTAAATAAACAGGTCGATCCAGTACCCCAAACGGCTGATGGTACGCTCCTAGCATTAACCGCATGTTGATAGATACCATTATTTCCAAAAGTTAAATTTGCTAAGGAATTACCTAATTTTCCGCCCATACCTATCATTCTTCCAGTGATTATAACAGGTATATTAACATCCACTGAATCAGTTGCCTGAAGAGTAATATTTTCAGAACCGGTTGGAGCTGTAGAAGCATTAACCCATGTTGTTCCGTTATATGTCTGCCAAGTTCCTGTGGCATTCCACTTTCCCTGACCATTGCTTCTAAAGTCACCAGTTGTCTGGGGAGATATAATGCCTGATAAAAAAAAGATGAGACTCGCAATGACTAAGAATGTACTTTTATTTCTCATATCAAACCTCCTAATATTTGTTGATTAAAGATGATAGATTGTTCATGAAAGCTCTTAGATAATAAATAATATATTATTTTAACCATAATAAGTTCAAATTATAAGCAATTTCTAAAGTAAGATAACTATTTTTTGCACTGTTCAAATATACTGCATCCTGTAACAGATCGTCATATTTAACATTAAAATATTCATACGTGATATTTAGCTTTAGATTTTCCCAAGATAATCCTAGACCACCTGATATAATGGTGGTAGTCACAGGATCACCAAGAAAAGGATTTCCTTCCTCCTCAAATACTTCTGCCTTATCACTATACCCACAACGGAATGTTAGCCAATCTAGTGGGGCAAATTCAGCACCGATGTGCAATAAATGAGAGGACCTCCATGGGTTAGTTGTTATTCCTCCAGACAAATAGTTTGCACTTCCCATAGGTCTTAATTCATACTCAATTACACCTCTTAGGTTATCATAAACAGAAACTGATAATCCAAAGGAACCTCTCCATGGAAGTTTTATTTTATCCGAACCACTTATTAAACTGGTATTTAATGTACCATTTAATTCATTCTCATATGTATATCTATAATCTCTCGAAATTGAAACCGGGGGTTTTATTGAAAAACCTAAACTCATGTTTCCAGATTTATACAATCCACTAAAAGTAAATTCTGAACCACTATAATCAGATTTACCATTTTTAGTATTTTGATAATCAACTGAATCAACCCGGAAATAGCTAGAAAAAAACATAAGATTTCCTCGCCCTAACTGAGATTCAAAATCATTGGTTGATCCTTTAATAAGCAAACCACTTAGACCAAATGTCAGATTCTCATTAACACTAAAAGAAAATGCTGCACCGTAGCCATAAAGTTCACCTTCCCGATTCCTGATATTTTGATACCATTGAACCGATAATGAATCCGTATTACTAGTTACAAGCCTGATTGGATATGGACGTTGTATGTTTATAGCCGGGGACAAAACATTATTATCCTGATAAAAATAATTCATATTGGCATATTCAACTGCACCTAATCCTGCTACCACTTTATAATCGCCAATTGTAAATGGAATTGCCGCCATTATCTGAGTAGGAAGGTTTTTATTCTTTGTCCGGCTCCAATTGGGTCCGATTTTATCGAATGGTCTCTGAACTGAATCTTTAGCGGTATGAGTAGTAGTAGTATCTAATACCGGATTCGGAATGAGGTAGGTCAGGCTTTCCATTAACAGGCTAAAATTAGGGTAATACTTGGCAGGTCCATATTGTTGTGTTTGGCTTTGATCAAGCATCCAATAAGAATTTCCCAAAGTCACCTGTAATGAGTTTAAATTCTGCAATCCAGCAGGGTCTGAAAACATAACCGATGCATCATTTTTGATTCCAATTGTAGTTCCACCTAAGGCTCGGGAAACAGCGGAATAGTTTGTATTGTTATCTAATCCCTGCATTGTTAAGGGGTCATTAAACCTGGTTCCCTGTGCAATTGCAACGTTCCCAAGAGAAGACAATAGAATAAAGACAAAAAATGAAAGTGTAAATAAATTCCTCATAATGCAACTCCTAAACTAATTCGATGAACATCTCCCAGATAATTGCTTACTGATCCGTAGCTATAGTCGAAAGAGAATTTTACTGAACTTATCACCTGTTTTATTCCAATTCCCGCTGTAAGCCCTTCAGAATCATAATTAAATTTATATCCGCCTCTTAATGCAAAAACACCTGCAAATTCATATTCAATACCCAGATGCTCCTGTTGTGCATAATCATTAGGCTGGAACAAATCAAAAGCAAGGCTAAGTCGGTGATCTTCCATATTAAGTAATAAGGCATCTTTACCAACCAAATCGGCGGCTACACCCCATCTGAACTGGAGCGGTACTGAGCTTGATTCTAGCGCATACTTAATATTAGCGCCAAAATTCTGAACAGCAATACCAAGCTGAATGGATTTATAACCGGTATTATAATGCATGCCAAAGTCAAAAAGCAGCCCACTTCCCCAAGTATTTACATTCTCATAATTTCCTGAAGATGTCATAGCATTAAATGTGCTACCATTGTAAAGTGATTCATGTGCATATTTTGCAGATAAACCTACTGAAAATTTATCTGTTAGGTTTTTCGCATAGCTAATAGCTACAACATAAGCAAAAGGATTGAAAGTATTCCCGGTAAGCCCAGGATAAGGATCATTTTTGCTATAAGGTCTGTTCCAAACAGCCTCTTCCATCTCACCATAATCCACATACTGCAATGATAAGGCAAATGCACCATAGTCGTTAAGTGATGAAGCGAAAGAAAGGGCACCTATTTTAGTATCCATCATCCACATCATATAGGTAGATGAAAGTTCCTGATCTTGAATTTGAGCAATTCCGGAAGGATTCCAGAAAGCAGCCTCTGCCCCTGAGGCTAAAACGCTATAAGCATCTCCAAGAGCTGTGGCTCTTGCGCAAGGCATAACTTTAAGAAATTGCATCGACGTTGTTCCAACTTTCTGTGAATAAATTGTCGTGGAATAAAGACAGCTCACAAAAAGCAATATTAAATATATTTTCCAGTTATTCATTCGTTTTGAATTCCTTTTATTAATGAATAATGACAAATTTACCTTTAGCGAGCTTACCTGTTGCAGCATCCACAACTGTAAAGAAATATACTCCTGAGGCTACCATCTGGTGGTTTCTTGAAATCTGGAACCAGGACACTTCAGAGTATGCATCAACATCATGTTCAAGAGTCTGAACTAGCTGTCCGCTAAATGAAAATATTTTGATCGTACATTTTTTTGTGAGTCCAAAGAATCCAATCTGGTCAGAAACATCTCCACCTACAGCAGAACCTGTTCTTCCATTAGTAACGACCAAGGGATTTGGGACAACATATACTTTATCTAGAGTAGGAGCAGCGGGGGCCTGAGTAATATGGTAAGTCATATTTGTAAAACCACTCTTTCTGCCAGTTATATCTACAGAATAAACAACATAATAAACATCAACCCCAAGATCACTCTGAAGATCTGTTACGATATATACAGAATCTTTGAAATAACGATTGTCTTTTATTCCCACTGTATCAATTATGGTCCAAGGTCCAAGAGGATCCAGTGCACGCATTACGAGATAGTGGCTAAATGGTGCATTGAGCCGAGGTGTGATGAATGATTCAACCTGTGGGCCCCAAATAATTTTATTTGATGCTGAAGTAGTATTTTCAATCCTAATTATTGGAGCAGGAAAAGGAATTTTAACCTGATATATTCCTTTAACAGGAGTAGTAGTTGGATCGAACTGTAGTGAATCCCATTTAACTAACGGGTTTCCTGTGTACATCTGGATAGCTCTATCTGCGGCATCGCGAATAGATACCACATCAGGATCAACATACCACGGAAGCGGATTTGTTTGTAAATAATTACTCCCCATACTATTAGGATTTTGAACTTCAGGATATGAAATTGTATTATACCAACTTGGAACCGGATGCAATCCAGAACCAGTTTCGGAACTCCCCAATGTACTTCCTCCCATATCTTTATAAATACTATCTGAGGCTCTTCCCGGACCATACCCTACTACTTCGGCGATTGTAAATTTAGCTACATCATTCGGTGCTAAAGTATATGGTCCAAAAATTGTTCCATGATCTACAGGTAAAGTAAATGAACCTTTATAATAGGGTTTACCACGTCCAAGCCAATAATAATTATTATTCGGGAAATTAGTTGAATCAGTATGACCTTTAAATGGGCCTTGTTTACGGCTTTGGTTATCCATCCATGCAATAACTTTAGTATAATATAAATTGCCATTTTCCTGTCTCAATACATATGGCTGCTTAACTTTATGATTTGCATCCCAAATGACCAGCCCTTCATCAGAAGGTACATACAAATTTGTTTTGCCGCTGTCAGCCAGATGATCATAATCATAATGCAAAATTAGCAAACCTGCTGCCTGAGGAGAGTTTAATCCTCCCCTGTCTCCTTTCTGAGACCAAGTATTGAACATTATTGTATCCGGGCGTCCGTCTCGTTCGTGGTTGTATACCATCCACCTACTAAGGTCAAATCTTCCAAAGGCTTTACTTCTGTAATCTGCTTCACTCCAGCGGTTGAATTTTCTTTCATATCCAAACATTGAAGGAGAAAATGAATAAGTCCAACCAATAAAAGCCTCAGTCAAAGTATCAGGTGTAGTATTTTGAAATTCATATTCGTAAATAATGAAATTATTATAACCGGGAAAGCTCCAGGCACGACTTGTACGTGAAACAGTTATCCCTGTATTTGTACTCCACTTTGAAATAATTATTTCTTCCGCTTCATTTGGATTATAGGAAGGATTGATTGAACCATTGGATAGAAGAGGAAAATTTTCTATCCTTTCAATGGAAATTGGAGTGCTATATACTCCTTCGACCGGGGTAGTTTTACCATCAGTGGTAGAGACTGCTCCGCAAAGAGAAAAGAGTCTCTGACCATTCCTTGTAACTCCGAGATAAACCCCTCCACCCATTGAATTATGCTGCCCTTCATACTCTTTTCTGTCAATAATTTCATGCGAATTTGGAGGCCATTCCATTGAAGGAGGAGAACCTCCAGCAATACCAGTACTACCCGCATCGTAAGCCCTTCCCAATTCACCTGTATTATAAACTGTTTGATGCAACATACTTCTCGAATGCACACGGTAATCCCTTGACTGGGAAAAAGCGATAGATGCCGAAGATACTAATAGTAGTAAGATTAGTTTCGTTTTTTTCATAATTTCAACCTGTATACAAGTAAATAATTTATAATTCTAATGAAACACCCAGATTAAATGATCTTGGTTGATTACTGTAAATTAAAAAGGACTGATCTACACTAAACTTTGGAATATAGTTAGGATTTGCGTTCCAATATTTAATCCCATCTATCCCATTTTGTTCATATAATTGAGTAACTGTACTAACCGCCAGGGCATTCGGTGTGGCGAAAATATAATCGTAGTTTAAGATTTTATTATTAAACAAGTTAAAAACCTCAAAGTAAATATTAATCGACTGTATCCCCCAGAAATTGATTAGCCTTTTGGTTAATCTTATATTAGTATTGTATTCAGCCGGAGTTCTTGAACCATTTATTAATTTTGGATTGCTAGGAGAAGTATATGGAAGTCCACTACGAGCAAACATATTTAAGGACAAATAGGTTCCCAGATTGAGGTCAGAACCCAAAGAACGCAATAATTCGTCTGAATCAAATACAAGATTTACGGTCAAATTGTGGGTCCTATCAAAACCTAGGAGCACGTCTTTTAAAGGTACTTTATCATTAATTGTTGTAACATTGCCTAATGAGTCCTGTCTGAATGAAGGAGGGGCGTAATCTGCGGTAGCACTTTTTCCAGTTGCAACACTATACTGATAATTTATAGATCCAGAAACGAAACCTGATTTTTTTGTTAGTGCAACTCTGAACCCACGGATATCTGCATCATCCCTATTATAATACGATGAATATGTTAAACCTGAATAGCTGGTAAAATCAGCAGCCTCAATTAAGTTTTTAACATCTTTGTAATAACCACTTATGTCTAATGTAAAACCAGCTATGAGACCCTGCATAATACCAACATCATAACTATTTGTAACCTCAGGTTCGAGTCTTGGATTTCCAAGAACCTGGGGTACATTACTTCCCTGCTGCACAGTTGAACCGACAACATACTGGAATGCAGGCCTTTGCATAAAGGAACCGTAGTTGGCATGAAATACGGTAAATTCTCCGACAGGAAAAGAGACACCAACTCTTGGCTGAAGCCTTGCAATGATCGGAGATTTAGCTTGAGGTGCAGATGCGGCATCATAACGGACCGCTTTGTTAACCGTATCCATTATAAGGTTAAAAGGTGAAAACAAATTAGTATAATAATTCAGACCGGAATTCCAAACATCAAGACGGAGCCCTACGTTTGCAATCATTCCTTCAAACTCCATTTTGTCCTGTATATAAAGAGCACCTTCGTATGGATGAGCTGAATATACGGAAACAGCTCCGCCAGAACCGGTCTCAGTAGAAGCTGCATCATTAACATCGATTGTATAAGCATTAAACTGTATGCCGCCATTAATCATATGAGATTTAGTTACCTGGCTTGTCATTGTAGCATCAAGAGAATATGTGCGGGTTTTTTCATTCTTGAATTGATCATCTCCCTTTAAATAATAAAATAGGTCGGGGGATGCAGTAGCACCAATTAAGACTTTATCCCAATCAATCTGGGGAACCGGATATATAAGTGAATCAGCAACCATGCTTGGAGCCGGAGCTGAACCAACGGTGTTATTAGTAATTAAACTATTAATCTTAATATCGTAAAAAGTACTTTTATCCAATGCCTTTGAAAAACGTGCCCCGAGCTGAATATTTTCGTTCTTCTGGTAATTTATTGAAAGAATCCGATCCCACATCCAGTTATAAAATCCCAAACTGTTCTGGCTCGGAAATACATTTGTATTGTCAATCGCATAGCCGCCACTTAACCTAAGAGTTGCACCACTACTAATATCATAAACGAGATTACCCATTAATTGGCGTTGTTTATCCGGTTGTTCAGTAGGAAAGGTTGGCCAATTTATATCATTCCGAAAAGCTAAAAACATTCGTGTTTTTTCATTAACCGGTCCACCGAGAGTAAATTCAGCAGATTGGTCCATTTCTGTTCCATAATCCCTATTCATATCCCGTTTAGTTTCATACCGCCAAAGAGTTCTTGCAGCCGCCAATTGAGCCGCAGTATCACCTCCAAAAATATTGTTTAATCCAAAAGCTCTGAAATACCCCTGATTATTAGAGCTAGGGTCAGATGATAACCAAGCAGATAAACTGTCATTCAACAATGACAATCCAGGGTTTGACTTAGGATCGAATACACTCGGCCCGAAATGTTTTCTACCAGGGGCTCTGGTACGTACATCAGCAGTAGCTCTCCATTTGTCGGATTTACCTTCTTTCATTGTAATATTTACAACACCTGATTGGGCATTACCATATTCTGCACCAAAACCACTGGTAACAACTTCAACTTCTTCCACGGCACTCATAATCGGCAGAAAAGCACTTGTACTATTAAGAGGATTAATTATTCCCATACCCTGAAGAGTATAGTACTCTTCCCCAGTTCTACCACCCCTGAAATGACCGTCAGTAACGTCAGCTGCAAGTCCAATTACATCTCCAACGGTTCTTATGCCTGCCATATTTTGTACATCTTCCGTACGTATGATAGAGCTGGTAGATGTTTTTTCCTTTTCAACGTCAGGACGAGTAGCCTGAACTACAACAGTACCAAGTTGGAGACTAGAAGATGTCATTGAGAAATTTGCAACCGTTGTTTTTCCTGAGTTTACGATTGTATTTTTCTGAATTATTTTCTGATAGCCTAACATTGAAATCTGCAGATCATATTTACCTGGAGTGATATTAAGTATAAAGTATGAACCATCAACACTTGAAGCTGCTCCCATAGTAGTTCCGACAACTACAATATTAGCACCAATGAGAGGTTCTCCAGTAATTGCGTCCTTTATTGTACCAGATATTTTACCCTCGTTTTGTGCATTCAAGGCACCTGCGGACAGGAGTGCAAGCAGACATGCAGAGAAAATTACTCTTGCACCTTTTGACAGGGTGTTAATAAAAAAAGTAATCTGTCTTTTCATTTAGGCTCCTTTTTACAATTTTTCTCCACTTTGATATGTGAAGTTTTCAAATCTAAAATCCTTGTGATGATTTCTATTTAAGTTTTATATAAAACTATTTTAAAAGCATCATTTTTTTGACTATTGAATAATTGTTCCCTGAAGTATTATCAACTGCAGTAAATCTATATAAATAAACACCCGAGGAAATATTCTTACCAGTTAAAGTTGAATTAAAATCTACTGAGTAATACCCTGCTGATTGATCTTCATTAACCAATTGAATAATCTTTGCCCCATTTATACTATATACTTCTATGTTAATTTTAGAATCTGAAGGAAGGGCATAATCTATCTTAGTTGAAGGGTTAAATGGATTAGGATAATTCTGACTCAGATCAAAACTCTTTGGTAATGCAATTTCAACTCCTAGGATACTGCTAAATTTATATGATCCGTCATAATCTATTATTTTTAATCTAAATAAATACCTACCAGATTGTAAATTCTTTTCTGTAAAAGAATAATTATTGATTGAAGTACTAGAACCTGATGCAGGAATGCTACCGGAAGTTACCCATGAAAATGGTTCCCCAATTGTTTCTGCTGAAGTTCGTTCAATTTCAAATTTACTACAATTATTTTCAGTAGACGTGGTCCAGTTAATCTGAACAGATCTTGATTTGTTTGATAAAGTAAAAGAGGATAATTCAACTGGTAATGGATTTGATCCGCCAGTATGATTAGCATAAGTGAATATCGTATTTGTAGTTAAATCGATAAAGCTAATTGTTGAAGTTATTGTACCGGTCGGAATTCCAGTGCCAGTTCCTCCCAGATCAGTCCATGTACCTGTACCAGTGCCTGAGCCTTTAGCAATACGTAAATTAGCGGCATCGGTAACTCCGTCATTGGAGCTATAATTTAATAAAATAGATCCATTAGTAAATGACGAGCCACCCGAACTTTCTGAGATGACATAATATGCAACAGATGATACTTTATCTAAAGTTCCTGGTAAAATATTTGCGACGGGTTGGGAATTGAATAATTCTGCGATATAAACTGAACTATCAATAGCACTTTGAGTAAGATATAAAGTAACTGGGCTATAATTTGCGCCCTTACCGACAGGAAATACCAAAGTAACCGGACTTATTGATTTGTTTGCGAATGCCATTGGACCATTGACAAAACTTGATGTACTTCCCCCAGTAATCGAACTGCCTGAACCCAATATTAGAAGATTGGAACTTGTAGTTGATAAATTTCCAGTAGAAAGGTTAAGAGTAGCTCTGACTAATTTAGTTGAACTATTGAGAGTAACACCAGCGGAATTATTAATATTTAATATAAATGCGGTTGCAGGAGAAAAGTCCAGAGGTACACCAAGAGTCATAATCTGATTACTTGAACCAACAAAATTAAGGGAAAAAGTGCCAGGTGAGTTCAATGCATTTACTACGGAGGCATCAGTTGCTAGATTTCCTTTTAGATTAATAACTGCTGATTCAAGTACATTAGTGGAAGTGCCATTGGTACCAGCTTCGAATTTAGCTCCATTGATATAACTCAAATTTCCCTTAATATTAAAAATTCCAGTTCTCTGATAACCAGCGTCAGCAGCTGAAACGGGTGCAAGAGCTGCCAGATTTGAATATAGCGGTGAGGGATCACCGACCGTTACATTTCCATCGATATTATATGTACAAGAAGTAGTCTGAACTACAGCATCTACACCAGATAAAATCCCTGAAATAATATTAACATTACCGCCAACGTGAATTATTGTGGTAGTATCGCTTTTATTGTTCGCTCCCTTGACAGCACTAGTTGAAGACCCATTTTTTATTGTTAGATTACCCTGAATATTAATATTGTTAATAACAGTGGAGGCTGCTAATATACTACCTGGCTTGTATACAAATACATTTCCATAAAGAGCAGGTAAAGAATTAATTAATGATGAGCTAGCGGCGCTTGTAAATATCCAATTGCTATTGGGGTCAATAGAATATGTTGCAAATCCCTGAGGCAATTTAGTTGCGCTTCCATAAGCCGCATACCACCATGATCCCGAAGCAAGAGTAAATGTCCCAGTCCCAGTAGCACCTGCCCCTTGTTGAACAATGCCACCAGTTAGGACAGTAAGATTTGTTATTGAAGCTGAAGCATTGATTTTAACCAGATCTCCACTTAAGATTATAGCATCGTCAGTAGCTGTTGGTGCGGCTCCTTCCTGCCAGGTTGTTGCATCAGCCCAAAATCCTCCACCTGTTGCAACGCCAGCATCAGTGACTGAACCATTTAAACTACCATCACCTTTACTGTGAAAAGTTGCAGAATACATCATATTACTGATGATAAAAAGATATACAAAGATTAATATTATGTTTTTCATAATAACTCCTTATGGTTATTAAAGTAGTTAAAAAGTAGAAGAGTGATTTTCATTATGGAGAGACCGAGAAAACTAATTCTTTATTTCCAGAGGTTTATCATTGATAGTAACAGACACGCACTTAGTAATTTCAATATTTTCGATTATATTAGGATTTTTCACGTTTTCAAAGGAACAGTTTTCTAACTGCAGATTTTTTACATGAGACCTTTCATAAGCTTTCATCTTAAGTGCATAGGGGGATTTATTTGATGTAATATTGTTGAAATGAAAATTTCTCATTACAGGAGTGAACTTTCCAATATCTCCTCCCTCATAATAATAATCTATCAGGATTACAGCATCACCAACTTCGCCAACTTTAATATTCCTAGCATAAACATTTTTAATAATTCCGCCTCTCTCAGAATTTGTTTTAAACCTAAAAGCTCTATCCAAGTTAGGGCTGTTCATTACACAATCTTCCGCATAAACATTACTAATATTCCCAGATACCTCACTCCCGATAACGACACCACCATGACCATCTTTCATAATACAATTCTGAATTACAATATTTTTACATGGAACATTAACCCGGCGTCCATCATTGTTACGACCCGATTTAATAGCTATACAATCATCTCCATTATTGAAAGAACATCCTTTTATAAGGACATCCAGGCATGACTCTGGGTCGCAACCATCATTATTCGGTCCAATTCCATCAGTGGCTACATTATTAAATGTCACATTTTTACATAAGACCGGATTAAGGAACCACATTGAGGAATTCTTAAAGGTTACCCCTTCAACAAGAATATTCTTACACATGTACGGCTGAAAGAATACCGGTCTAAGAAATGATCCCTCTCCGAATATACGGTCTTTAACGGGGATATTTTTTTCTCCCATATCAACTAATTTATCTCTTGCCGGTTTCTGGCTAAATTCACCTGAGGAGGCTTTCCATTTCCACCAATTTTCTTTACTACCCTGTCCGTCCAAAATTCCTTCACCAGTTACGGCAATATTTTGCTGTTTATAAGCATAAATAAGAGGGGAATAATTCATACATTCAGTTCCCTCAAATCTGGTATATACTACAGGGAGATATTTGGTTGGATCAGTTGAAAATTTAAGTACAGCTCCTTTAGAGATAACCAGGTTTACTCTACTTTTCAAATGAATAGCACCTGTAAGAAATGTTCCTTCAGGAACTATTACCTTCCCTCCTCCCATACGAGTACATTTTTCAACTGCATCTCTAATTGCTGAAGTGCAATCAGTTTTTCCATCTGCTAATGCACCAAAGTCAGTAATCAAATAACTTTTATCAGCGAATTCAGGAGGTTTTATACTTTTTAATATCTTATTCAGGTCCTTCCATCCGCTATCATAAGGAAAAGAATTTATAGATATAAAAAGAAGGCTAAACAGAAACAGTAAGGATTTTTTCATAATATAAATCGGCAATAATTACTTTAACAGGATCATTTTTTTTGTTTGAGCATAGTTATCTGTTTTTAAATTATAAAAATAGATACCACTTGCAAGATGAACCGCATTAAAATTTATATAGTATGTACCTTCATTTTTTTCTTCATTAACCAAGGTTTCCACTTTCTTCCCCAGTGCATTAAAAACAGTAAGGGTAACGTGACCGGAAACCGGTACCTGATAAGCAATAATGGTAGAGGGATTAAACGGATTTGGATAATTATTTGACAGATAGTAACCGACTTTATGATTTACTTCAGTTTTAATACTTGTTAGAGTGTCATTTGTTTCAAAACACCCAAGATCAGGAGCTTTACCATTATAAGGACGTCCAGGGATAATTGTACCTGAGTTTACCAAATGGGTGCCATTATTAAGATGCATAAAAGCAACATCCGGAAGACTACCATCGGATTTACGAGGTCCTCTTACACCAGCAGTATCAATACTAACAAAATCAGAATTTGTAACAGAATCAGGGAGCATCCAACTATCTGTTGTCAGAACAGCAAGAACCAAAGTCCCCATAGGGCCGTATACCAGACAATTGGTTACAGTTAAAACTTTACCTGAGTCCAGAGCGGTTATTACACTATAATTTTTAGCACCATTACGATAACCAGTACAATTGATAAGGGTTATAGAACCTTTATTATTATTCTGGTCAAATCCCTTGGATTTGTTATCAAAAGAAAGACAGTTGTATAATGTAAAATTATGCTCTAATAACTTATTATCACTACCACCCATTTTGAAACCATTTCCATTCCCGGTACTCAAAGTCCAATCTCTACGGTAACCATTCATAAATGACCAGCAATTATCTAATGTGGTATTGATATTATTTGAAGGTCTCAAATAGCCATCAAACCCATCATCCGTATTCTGCCAGGATCTGCAGCCATAGAAATAATTATTATTACCAACATCAAGCTTTGGAGAAAAGCCATCAGAATTTCCTTCAGAAGGATCCTGATTAAAAAAGGAATCACAATTAATAATCTTATTATTATTTGCTCCCCCACTTAACTGCATACCAGAATCCTGATTTTTAGATACAGTACAGAATTCAACTATATTAAATGAACCAGAAATATAAATACCATTGTCTCCCGCACTTGCTATATCAAATCCTTTAATATACCAGTACTTCCCTTTTACTTGCAAACCCTTACTCCCATATGCTTCAGTTGAAAAATCAAGAAATGGTCTTTCGCCTGGATATGCAAGTAAATAGCATAAAGTATCCTGTTTGCCTCCGACATTAGTATTTATAGTAATAGTGGATTTTAATGTATAGACACCTCCCCGGACAATTATAGAATCTCCCGGAACAATAGAAGAAGCAAGAGCTTTTGTTATTGTATTAAAAGGCTGATCAATAGTACCATTTAGAGTATCGCTACCTGTAGTGGAAACATAAAGAGTTTTACCATTCAGAACTGATACAAAAAGAAATCCAAACAAGATTAAATAACATAGATATTTCATAAGGCCTCAAAATAGTATTGGAAAGAAATAAGATTAAAAAACTGAGAAGGGAGTGTTTGCCAACTATTATAATATTACAATTATCTGGGAAGAAAATAAAATTATACGAATTGAATTATTACATTACTATTTATTATTAAAAGCAAAATAATTTTTTGAATTAAAATAACATATATTTTCGACAACAGGTACAATTAATTCATCGGAATTAGGAATAAGACCATTCTCGACATCCTTTCCGATAAGATTACATAGTACCCGTCTAAAGTAATCGTGCCTTGGATAAGAAAGGAAGCTGCGAGAATCTGTAAGCATACCAACGAACCTACTTAAAAGCCCCATATTAGACAGGACATTTAATTGTCTTTCAATTCCATCTTTCTGATCGAGGAACCACCACCCGCTACCGAACTGAATTTTCCCCGGTACGGAACTATCTTGGAAATTACCTATCATAGTTGCGATAAGCTCATTATCAGCAGGATTAAGATTATATATAATTGTTTTAGCCAGCTGATTATTTGAATCAAGCCTATTTAAGAATTTAGCCAGCGGTCGTGCAGTTTCAAAGTCCCCGATAGAGTCATATCCTGTATCAGGTCCCAATTTATTATACATCCTAGAATTAGCATTTCTAAGGGCACCGATATGATATTGTTGTGTCCAGTTTTTTTCAGAATCCATAATCCCAAATTCAAAAAGCATAGCTGAATTAAATTTTAATATATCATCCCGATTTAATTCTTTATTTAAAATTACTTTGGAAAAGATTTTCTCTATTTCCTCCGAAGTATAATCACAGGAAAATGTAATTTCCAATCCATGATCAGAGAGGCGGCATCCATTATCATGGAAATAGTTGTGTCTTTTTCTTAATGCGTCAATATAAGATCTGAAATTATTAACATGAATATCTGTTACTTCCTGAAGTTTATTAAACCATAGATTAAACAGGCCTATATTTTCAATCATTCTTGCTTTATCGGGTCTGAAAGCGGGAAGGATATTTATTTCATATTTATCTTCAATTAACTGTTTATGGAATTCGAGAGAATCAGTAGGATCATCAGTAGTGCAGATGGTTTCGACGTTGAATTTCTTAATTAACTCCTTTGCATAGAATTCCTTCGTATTGAGCAGAGCGTTACATTCCTCCCAGATATCCCTAGCAGTATCTCCATTAAGGAGCTTATCATTAATACCAAATGGATATTTTAATTCCATATGAGTCCAATGATAGAGTGGATTCCTCAGAGTATAGGGAACTGTTTTAGCCCAGGCGAGGAATTTTTCCCAGTCAGAAGCTTCTCCGGTGATATACATTTCCGGGACACCATTTGTACGCATTGCACGCCATTTATAATGATCACCATTAAGCCATATTTTAGTAAGGTTTTCAAAATTCTTATTGGCAGCAATTTCATCAACCGAAAGGTGACAATGGTAATCTATAATAGGCAGATGTTTTGCATAATTATGATACAGATGTTCTGCAGTTTTATTTTCGAGAAGGAAATTCTCTGAAATAAAATCTGAGGTATCCTGTATTCTAATAATATCTCTGAACTGCGTATTTGTATTCATATCTTTTATTTTAATTAAAATTAACTTGTTTCATTTTTGGCGCCAAAATATTAAATATAATCCATGCAAGCAGATATGCTGAACCACATACAATAAACATAACGAAGTACCCGGTATTTATATTTCCGAGTGATTTATAATAATCAAGCAGAAAGCCAGCTGATTTAGCGATAATTATTCCGCCAACTGCTCCGGCCATTCCACCAATACCGGTTACTGAAGCAACTGCTTTCCGAGGGAACATATCCGAGGCCGTAGTAAAGATATTAGCAGACCATGCCTGATGAGCAGATGCTGCCAGACCAACTATAAGAATTGCATACCAGGGATTAAACTGACCAAGATATTGAGCAAAGACTATAGGAATAACGCACAAAGCAAATATCAGCATAGCGGTCATTCTAGCTTTATATACAGGCCATCCTTTTTTCATAAAATAGCCTGAAAGCCATCCTCCGAATATACTTCCGAAAGTAGTCATTGTATAAACCAGTGCAATAGGCAATGCAAGATCAGTTTTGGTCATATGGTATTGTTTATTAAGGAACGATGGCAACCAGAACAGATAAAACCACCATACCGGATCAGTAAGAAATTTACCAATAAAATAGGCCCAAGTTTGTCTAAAAGTAAGAAGAGTAAACCAGCTTATTTTTTCCTGAGGTGTGCTATTCTCAGCAATAGATTCCTTATCACTATTTATATAAGTTAGTTCAGAAACAGATAGTTTTTTGTGTTTTAAGGGAATTTCATAAATAGCCAACCAGAAGATTAACCAGAGGAGTCCAATTGAACCAGTAATAATAAACGCCCATTGCCATCCCCATGCCAAAGCAATCAGAGGTACAGTTAGAGGGGCAATAATTGCTCCAATATTAGAACCTGAATTAAATAACCCAGTTGCAAGGGCTCTTTCTTTTTTAGGAAACCATTCTGCAACGGTCTTAATAGCGGCAGGAAAGTTACCTGCTTCACTGATACCGAGGACACCGCGTGCCGCCATAAATCCTAAGGTAGTACGGGCAGCGGAATGGAATATCGCTGCAATGCTCCAAACAGCTAAAGATAGCGCATAACCGACCTTAGTACCGACTTTATCAATTACCCATCCAACACCAAGCATCCCCACAGCATAAAGCACCTGAAATACTACTACTATATTAGAATAATCAGTTTCAGACCAATGAAACATGGGAGCGAGATAATCATCTTTTAGGAGACTGATAACCTGGCGATCGAGGTAATTAATAGTAGTAGCAAAGAAGATGAGGGACAAGATTGTCCAGCGATATCTATCCAATTTACCCTTTTCCTGAAGGGAGATATCAGGAGAAGTCTGTGGAGGTGCTATCATTTAATAATTTCCAGATATATAGAATATATAATTACAGATTAATAATTACCGGGTTATTCAGAAACTCAATAGTCCTGTTAAGGAACATCTGAAAATCTTCTTTAGATTTGATACCATTTTTTTCTTTTTCCCAGCATGCTGCAAAATAATATTTAGTTTTATTGTCGACAGGTTTCAGGACAGCAATCCTGCTTATATTATCTTCAGTAAGTTTGATAACATCCTTAGAGTTATAAAATAAAGCTATGCCAAGATGATCGTTACAAATAGACTGTTTACCCCAGATAGCCATATAAGCCCAACCAGTATTTTCTTTTGAAGTAAGAGTTTCGGTACTATCATGCTTTGCCAAACCTGTGCAGAAATTTTCAATGGGCTTATCTGTTTGGGGAATTACTTCAGTTAACCTGGTGCCGGGAAATATAGAATAATTTATGTTAATATTAAATTTATCATCTCCGATTTTCCATCCGAAATGATGAGAGCTAACAGTAGAATAGATATTATGATTTAATATATCACAGGTAATACTATCTGATTCAGAAATAGTAACAACTTTATCATTTATAAATGAAGCTACAGAGCCTATTCCTAAAGAATTTCCCACTTTGAATATATCCTGTCCCCACCAAAGAGGATATTCATATGATTCATCACCTGATAAGAGATCATTTTTACCGACAATATCGAGTACCATTTTGGAAGTAGATTTTCCAAAAATATCGACCCGGTTTCTTTCATCGAGATAAAAGCGGTATGCTATTTTATCAGATTCCCAGGCGGGGCCTTCCATCTGATAAAGAGCATCATGCGGGAAATGACTATTAGGGACAGAAACATGTTCAGTACTCACAAAATTTCCACCCGTATAGACACCATATTTACCAGCACCCTTCAAAGGTGTGCATAAGAGAAGAGCTATTAAAAAAGGCAGGAATGAGTGGGTTATTATCAGAATATTTGTTTTTTTCACTGCTTCGCCTGGTGAGTCACAAGTGATACTAACTTACTTAACTTTACCGTTTAAGTAAACGATACAGATACCAGTTACTAAATTGTTAATATTTTTTTATATTGTCAAGAAATAAAAATTATTTTTTTCATATTTATAATATAATTATTGAATAGTTACTATTGACAATTAGATAATAATATATCTATTCAAAAAGAGAAGGCAGATGAAGAAAGAAGAAATACTGGAGCAAATAACGAAATCAGGTGCAATAGCTATAATCAGGATGAACGATTCTGAAAAATTAAAGCGTATAAGTGAGGCAATCCATAAAGGGGGCGTTGCAGCAATAGAAATAACCATGACAACTCCGAATGCATTATCTGTAATAGAGGAACTTTCAAGAACAATGGGAAAGGATATAATAGTTGGAGTTGGATCTGTCATGAATAGTAAGACAGCTACAGAAGCAATTAATGCCGGAGCCCAATTTGTAGTAAGTCCCTTTTTCAAACGAGAAATAATAGATACAGTTAAGAAATTAAATATACCAGTCATGCCAGGAGCATTTACTCCAACCGAGATACAAACTGCATATGAATACGGGGCGGATATTGTAAAAGTATTTCCTGCTGATGTTGTCGGAATGGCATTCTTTAAAGCAATAAAAGGACCTATGCCCTATCTGAAATTAATGCCAACCGGAGGAGTTACACTTACTAATGCTGGAGAATGGCTGGAAGCGGGGGCCTGCGCTGTTGGAGTAGGAACAGCTCTTCTGGATAAGAAAGCGATAGAAGAGAATAATTTCAAAAAACTAACAGAGAATGCTATAATACTTGTAAACAGCATAGCAGAAGGAAGGAAGAAGTAATCACCTTTCGACCCGTCCAGAGCCGCCACTATTTATTAGATTTTCAACTTCATCAATTGAAACCAGGTTAAAATCACCGTGGATTGAATGTTTTAGACATGAAGCTGCCACAGCAAATTCAAGAGCATCTTTAGAGTTTGGTTTATTCAGCATACCATAGATCAAACCAGCAGTGAAAGCATCACCACCACCCACACGATCGACTATTTCGATATCATATTTATGTGATAAATAAGTAGAGGCACAATCCTGATTATCCAGCATCATAGCACTCCATCCATTTTTTGAAGCTGAACAGCTTTCCCTTAAAGTAACAGCAACGGAAGCAAAATCATATTTTTGTTTAAGAGTCTGGGCAAGCAGAAAGTATCCATCTATATCCATCTGACCTTTTTCAACATTCGTTTTGCCAGCTTTAAGTCCGAGGCTTTTATCTGCATCCTCCTCATTAGAAATACAAACATCGACATATTCCATTAAGGGAATCATAACAGACTGGGCCTCTTTTTGTGTCCACATTTTTGCACGGAAATTAAGATCACAACTAACCATAACTCCCATTTGATTTGCAACAGTACATGCTTCAGTTAATACCTCCCGAGCTTCTTTAGATATAGCAGGAGTAATACCAGTCCAATGAAACCAGTTGGCATTTTCAAAAACCAAGTTCCAATCAATCTCACCCTTTTGAATTCCGGCAATTGCAGAACCAGCTCTATCATAAATTACTTTAGAGGGACGCTGGCTGGCTCCGGATTCAAGGAAATAAATACCAATCCTATCTCCACCCCGAACGATATAATCTGTATTTATGCCGAATCTTCTCAAATGATTAACAGCTGACTGACCGATTTCATGTTTAGGAAGCTTAGTAACGAAATAGCTATCCAAACCATAATTGGCAAGGGAAACAGCTACGTTTGCTTCTCCCCCACCATATGTAGCATTAAAATCCTGAGTCTGAATAAATCTTGTAAGTCCCGGCGTAGATAGTCGCAGCATGATTTCCCCAAAGGAAACAATTTTATGATGCATAGGAATATTCCGATTTATGAAATTGTTGGAATAGAATCAAATTAACATTAAAAGTAAACCTACATTATAGCCATAACTTACATATGTCAAGCTTAAGTAATCCGATCCAATATCAACGCTGTATACGTGCAGAACCACCATTAGCAAAAGCACGGACTTCTTCGAGTGTAGCCATTGATGTATCGCCGGGAAATGTAGTTAATAGAGCTCCATGAGCCCATCCTAATTTAACTGCCTCATCGGAGGATTCGCCAGACAACAAGCCATAAATGATACCGCTAGCGAAACCATCACCTCCGCCCACACGATCGTAAACATGAAGTTCCTGAGTTGGGGCTGTGTAAGTTTTCCCATTGATCCAAGCGACCGCACTCCAGCTATGATGAACGGTGGAATGAACTTCTCTGAGAGTAGTAGCAACTGCTTTGACTTTCGGATATTTTTTAATTACGTTATCTATCATTCCGAAGAATGTAGAGGGATCGAGTTTTGATTTAGCGGCAACTTCAGGACCCGAAACATCGAGACCTTTCTGGAGATCCTCTTCATTGCCAACGAGAAAGTCGACATTCTCTACAATGCGGGCGATAACTTCGACTGCTTTTTTCTGTCCACCCCAAATATTCCATAATTTCTCGCGGTAATTAAGATCAAAGCTTGTAACAGCTCCCGCGGCTTTAGCAGCTTTCATACCTTCGATAATCAATTCACCAGTAGTTTCTGAGAGAGAGGCAAAGATACCGCCACTATGGAACCACCGGACACCACCGGCAAATATAGTCTTCCAATCAAAATCACCGGGTTTAAGGTAAGATGCTGCTTCATTGGAACGGTTGTAGAAAACAACTGGAGCCCGAACACCATAACCCTGGTCACTATAAACAGTTGCCATATTAGGGCCATTAACGCCGTTATGTTTAAATTCTTTATAGAAGGGTTTAACTCCCATAGCTCTAACGCGTTCGGCAATTAATTCACCAATAGGATAATTAACCATAGCTGTAGCTATGCCGGTATTCATGCGAAAGCAATAGGCAAGATTTGCGGCAACATTAAACTCACCGCCACTTACATGAATTTTACATTCAGTAGCTCTCCTGAAAGGTATAGTGCCTGGATCGAGTCTGTGAACCAGAGCTCCTAATGAAAGAAGATCGAGAGCCCCATCTGATTTTATATTTAGTCCGTTATCCATATTTCTTATTTCCTTTATACTCAGATTATAGTTAACTAAAGAAATTTACTTAAACGATTACTTAAACGATTCCTATATTATATAGAATAGTTAAATTTATAGAATATGTTTTTATATGTCAATATAATTTAACTTTAATTAACATTATTTTATAAATTATTTTATTATCTACGAAATGCATTAAGTATTTAAGGCAAGTTTTGATCCAAAGATAGACATCTTTATAGATCAACCGGATTAAGATTATCCCCTTCAATATCCTTAAAATATTTTACAGTACCAACTTTTAATTCGAAAGTACTATCCTCATCACAGACAATAATACCATGCTTGTGTAATTGGAGCATTATAATGCCTAAGTTGAAAAGATACTTTTGAAGGAGTAATTTAATAGACAAAACTTCAGGAGTATAGAATGAAAAACGAGAAAAGAAAGTTCTCATCAGAATTCAAAGTGAAAGTAATAAGGGAACATTTGGAGAATCAAG
>JARLHD010000316.1 GCA_031292435.1 Ignavibacteriaceae bacterium | reverse complement strand
GGGGCGCATGAAGTAGTATTTAATGGTTCGGACATGTGGTCAGGGGATTTTTATTATGTGTTCTGGGCTGTAAATCTGTTTGTACAGACAAAGAAGATGATGCTACTTAAATAGTATTTCAAACAGCATTATATTATAAAGCCGCAATTTAATTGCGGCTTTTTTTATTTTAGTCAGCGATGACGTTTTGACTAAGATGATATACTAACCGGAAGATTGATATTTGATTAAGTCTTATTTATCTTTAATTATTGATTGATGAAACACAACATAATGGCCGTGTCTCTGATTAACTGTTAGAGTATTTTATGAAGAAATTCTACATAGCTTTCTTACTCTTATTCTCTCCATATTGCTATTCCCAAAACGCATGCCCTGGAATTGATTCTATAAATTATAGTGGACAATGGTACCACACAGTACAAATTGGTTCTCAGTGTTGGCTCAAGGAAAACCTTAATGTCGGTAATATGATTACCGCCGTTAAAGATCAAATCAATAACGATACTATAGAAAAATTCTGTTATAATAATGATCCTGCTATGTGCGATATATATGGGGGATTGTATCAATGGCGGGAGGCAGTTCAGTATACATTAAAACAAAGTCCAAGAGGTATTTGCCCTATCGGATGGCACATCCCATTAAAAGCTGAATTTGATACTTTAATTTCATCAGCAGGCGGAGGTGGAAATGCATTATTAAAAGTCGGTCAGAGCGGAGGAACGGATGCGAGTGGATTCTCCGGTTTACTTTCAGGATATAACGAATATACAGGATTCGGAAATTTGGGAACCAATGCAAATTTCTGGAGCAGCATATCCGCTTTTATAGTTCATGCAGACCCTTACGATGCAATATATTTGGAGCTTTGGAACGATAATACCGTATTATCCGCCAGACATTATAATGCAGAATTTGGATTAAGCGTCCGGTGCCTAAAAGATACGGATGAGTTATTGTTACAGTCACCTTTCGGAGGAGAGAAATGGCAAGTTGGCTCTAATCATAAAATTTCATGGGGAGGCAATGTAGCGGGTAAATTTATAAAGATCGAATATACGACCAATAATGGAACTAATTGGCTTAATATTTTGACTTCTAATCCTGCCTCCGATGGCACTTACAGTTGGACAGTACCGAATACACCATCAACAAATTGTAAGGTAAGAATAACTGATTTAAATAATCTAAATTCAACTGGTATTAGCGACAATGTATTTACCATTGATAATTCCTGCCCTGAAGGATTCGCTATTGCACATGGGGGGAAAATATATAATACTATAGCCATTGGAAACAAATGCTGGTTCAAAGAAAATGTTGATATAGGGACTATGATCCCGGACAGCCAGGAACAAACCCAAAACGGCATACTAGAAAAATATTGTTATAATGATGATACTGCTAACTGTGCCAAATATGGAGGTTTATATACATTCTCAGAAATGAATGAACCTGGTTTCTGTCCTACTTTCTGGCATACACCTTCATACAATACATTTCAATCTTTACTAACCGATGCAATTTATGACGGAAACGCATTAAAGGCAGCAGGAGAAGGGACGGGATTTGGAGAAGGTACAAACACCAGCGGGTTTACAGCTCTGTTGGCTGGTTGCCGTTGGGCTGCCGGTACTTTTATCAATTTAGAGAGTAACGAATGGTTTCCTTATGATTATTATATAAAACCATACAAGATTGATGCATATTATCTTGACGCTTCAAGTAGTTTTATAAGCTTGACAGATGGATTTAATCCCGGACAGGCAGGCAGCGCACGCTGTGTTATGGATGATATTGGTCCATTATTATTAAAGTCTCCCGTTGGAGGGGAAAATTGGCAGATAGGTACTACTCAGAAAATAACCTGGTCACTTAGTAATGTTATAAACATCAGGATAGATTATACTACAAATAATGGAACAAGCTGGACAAATATAATCGCTTCGACTCCAACCTCAACAGGCAGCTTTACCTGGACTGTACCTAATACACCTTCAACAAATTGTAAAGTTAAGATAAGCAGTGTAAGTAGTTCTGACACAAATAGTGTAAGTAATGTATTTCAGATTTATCAGATACCAACCAATCCATGTCCTGGAATACCAACTGTCGAATATGGAGGACAGACATATCACACAATTGCAATCGGTGATCAATGCTGGTTAAAAGAAAACCTAAATATTGGGACAATGATAGATTCAACCCAGAATCCATCAGATAATGGAATAATTGAAAAATACTGTT
>JARLHD010000315.1 GCA_031292435.1 Ignavibacteriaceae bacterium | reverse complement strand
TTCACGTACGCGCAAATCGTGATACTTTTTAACTCCAGGAATTTTTTCAATAACCAGATTTATCTGATCGACTATTTTAGTAGGTGCGCGATCAATTAAGACATCAAATGCTCTTCTTCCCAATCGATAGCTCACGCTTAGAACTATCATAGCAACAATCAATGCAGCAATTGAATCGGCATAAATGAGATGAAATGAGTTATAGGCTATGAGTCCGATCAAAACGACAAGGGAACTCCAGATATCGGTAGAGAAATGAAGTGCGTCTGCTTCAAGAGCCTGGCTGTTATATTTTCTGGCGACACTATATAAAGCCCGTGAACGGGAGAAATCGATAATAATAGAAGTTATGATGACTATATAGCTAAATGCATTTATTTCTATAGGGCGTCTTGAGATGAGTCTACTTATAGATTCGTAAATAATCCAAAAGCACGTAACGAATAAGAGGAAAGTTTCGATCATAGCGGACAAGTTTTCAACTTTGCCATGACCATAATTATGTTCATTATCAGCAGGCAAGTCGGCAATTCTAACAGCAAAGAGTGTGATTACTGCGGCAATGAGATCGAGCCCAGAATGTAGTGCTTCAGAAATAATACCGAGGCTTCCGGTTAAAAGACCAACAACGAGTTTAAATGATGTTAGAAATACCGCAGCGATAACTGAAGTCAGGGCAATGCGATTCTTTTTAACAGTTCCTATATCTGAATTTTCCATCCGGATTAAGCAATTAATTATTATAACTCATGAAAAATAAAAAAATATAATGAGAATAGCGGTTTTCAATCATATTATTCTTTATTATGTTTGAACGATGAGAATGGAAATTAAGATGAACATAATCCAAAAAGAAATTATTATAGAACAGAAACAGAGGGGATTCCACATAGTAACAGAAGAGATTTTGAGACAAATCCCGGAGATAAAAGACATAACAAAAGGAACGGCTCATATATTTATTCAACACACATCTGCTTCATTGACAATTAATGAGAATGCAGATCCAGAAGTGAGATCGGATTTTGAGAAGCACTTTAATAAACTAGCACCGGAGATTGCCCCTTATTATGATCATAATTCAGAAGGGAGTGATGATATGCCAGCGCATCTTAAATCATCAATTTTAGGGAGCAGTGTTATTGTACCTGTTACAAGGGGGGAATTTAATTTAGGGACCTGGCAAGGGATTTACCTATGCGAACACAGAAATCATGGCGGTAGAAGAAGATTGATAGTTACCATTACCGGAGAATGAACTTCCGTAAACAGAACACAGCTAATTGTACTTGTTAATTTGGCTGAATGTCCTATATGAAATGCGCACCAAACGCGCTCGAAATGCGCTCATTTCAGTACCCAAAGACAAATTATTCTGTAAAAAATTCCAGGTACTAATATCAATAGTAAAATCTAACACCTACTCTAAACATAATGCCACTCATATCAAACACCCTTTCGTAGGTAACTTTATTATTGTTGGCGTCATAGCCATCATAAGTCCAGCTTGGTGAAGAAGAATGATAAGCAAGTTCAGCAAAGACTTCCGATTTTTTCCCAAAGCCATAAGTTCCGCCAACTCCGATACGCCAGTTAAAATCGAAAGCAGTTTTGAAATCACTTTGAGACGGATTGAGAAAATTATTATAGCTAACAAATAGGGCTTCAGCACCGAGTCCACCCATAACATAAACATCAGATAATGGAGTTACAGGAAATCTTACAGTACCAACTGCCATAACAGGGAAATCATGAATATTAGTTCTTGCTCTTAATTCGTTAGTACTACCTGAAGTTCCATATAAATTATTAGCATTATTAACAACAGTAGCATCTGTATAATTTGAATGATACCAATCTATACTCCACCCGAAACTAAACTGCGGATCAAAGAAATGAGAACCTTCATAGCCAACGATAAATCCAGTACCAGCAGAGCTTGGGGAAAAAGCACCGAGTTTTATAGCAGAAGTATTCCACTGAGCAAGTACCGGAATTTGTATCAATATCAGACATAAGACATATTTTTTCATCGAAACCCTCATAATCTTTTTTACAAATATAAGCAATTGAAGTGCCACTATTAAAACCGATTTGCAGGAAATAATCATAGTAATATGAATAGATATGTAGACAAAGGAAGACAAATAGTCTTTTTGAGTATACAATTGTAATTAAGCATAGCAAATAGGGTTTTTTCTTCACTCCAGTTTAACTATCTTAAAGGTTCATTTAAATCAGGCAATATGAAAAAAGTACTATATATTTGTTTAGGTAACATCTGCCGCTCCCCTGCTGCAGAAGGAATTACGAAATCTTTAATTAGCAAAAGGAATCTAAAAGATAAAATCCAGGTGGATTCAGCGGGAATGATTGATTATCATACCGGGGAGAGTGCTGATCCCAGAATGTTACAACATGCTTTGGAGAGAGGATATAAATTAACGCATAAAGCGAGACAGTTTAATCCCAAAAAGGATTTTAAGGAATTTGATTATCTGGTGACAATGGATGACCAAATATTTATGGATGTTAATAAACTTGACAAAGAAAAGGAATATACTCCCAAGATATTTAAAATGGCAAAATTCTGTTCTCATTATAATATAAAGTCGATACCTGATCCGTATGATGAAGGACCGGAAGCATTTGAAAATGTATTAGATCTTTTAGAAGATGCGTGTGGTTATTTTTTAGACAAAATTAAAGATGAGTTTTAGCGATAAAATAAAGAAAAAGATAGAAGACTTCAGGGGAACAGGGATAAGGGAAACAAAACCTTTATCCGGGGGATGCATAAGTAATGCATATAAAATCACACTTACAGATGGTTTTTCATATCTATTAAAAATAAATGAGCATTCACCTGATGATATGTTTAAAACAGAAGCCCATGGACTGTTGGAATTACAAAAGGCAGAGGCTATTAAAATTCCTGAAGTATTCCTTCATGATAAAGACTTTATTCTACTTGAATTTATAAGCAGTGCGCCTAAGAAAAAGAAATTCTTTGAAGAGTTCGGGAGGAAGTTTGCAAAGCTACATAAATATACTGCAGAAGAGTACGGGTTTTATGAAGACAACTACATCGGCTCTACTCCCCAGTATAACTTAAATAATGAGAGTAATAAAATGAACTGGATTAGTTTTTATTTTTACAATAGGTTGCTCTATCAATTCAAGCTTGCGGAAAAGAACGGTTATGCTGACAATGCATTAGGAGACGGGTTTAAAAATATAGAGAATAAGATAGAATCAATATTAGGAGGTTCCGAGGAAAGGCCAACTTTACTTCATGGAGATTTATGGAGCGGGAATTATATGGTGAATGAGAGCGGAGATGCATGCCTAATTGATCCTGCTGTTTACTACGGTCACAGGGAAGCTGATCTGGCTATGACTAAACTGTTCGGGGGATTTTCTCCTCCATTCTATAAAGCTTATAATGAAGCATTTCCTTTAAGAGAGGGTTGGGATTACAGAGAGAATATTTATATGCTTTATCATGTGATGAACCATTTAAATATTTTTGGGAGGGGATATTATGCACACGCTTTACAGATTATGAAATATTACTTATAAGAAACAGGGTTGTGTACTTTTCTTTGAAATGCTCCGAACTTTTCTTTGAAGAAAAGTTCCAAAAGAATTTTGGCTGCAAATAAATTCTTTACGTTACTTTTGTCTTGAAACAAAAGTAACCAAAAATTCAAGGCTGCAAATAATTTTGCTAAAAATTTATTACGCTCCACTGCGAAGAATTAACTCGCCTTCGGCTCAAACAGAATTCTTCGCTAACGTTCCGCTACATAAATTTTCTAAACGCAAATTATTTGATGCCATTTAAATATTAACCAAATAAGGAAATCAAATAAAGATTATTTTAATAGAATCATTTTCTTAACCTGAGAGAACTTTCCTGCATCGAATCGATAGAAATAGATCCCACTTGCCAAGCCTGTTCCATCAATTATTGTATTATAATATCCGGCTTTCTGGAATGAGTCCACTACCTTTTTAACTTTTTCACCTTTGATATTATATATTACAAGTGATACGTTGCCATCAGAAGGAATGGAATATTTAACAGTTGTTGACGGATTAAAGGGATTAGGGTAATTCTGTGAAATCTCAAAACTAACAGGATTAGCAACTGTGACCTGTACAGAAGGGCTGAATTTATATTCACCTGTATTATCAATTATTTTCAATCTATAATAAAAAGTGCCGGAAGTAATGTTAATATCATTAAAGGAATATGACCGCGGAGAGTTAGAATTTCCTGCAGCTTTAACTTCACCTAATTGAGTATAATTTAATGATCCATTAATATTTCCAGAGACTATTGCTTTTTCTATTATAAATGAATGAGTATTTATTTCAGTTTTGGTGTTCCATTTAAGATTAACTTTTTCATAAGCTACCGATCCAGTAAAATCTGTAAGTTCAACCGGAGCCGGTGAAGTAGTCATAAATGCACTTCTACCATGCGTGAAAGCGAATATATAACTTGAACCCTGTTGATAAACGAGTTCATCAACGGGAACAAATGAAGGCATTCCTGAAGTAGCGGCAGTCCAATTAGTCCCCCCGTTAACAGATTGGTAGATTCCGGTTTCGGTACCAATATATAGCGTAGAGGAAGTAGTATTATCAACTAATAAAGAATGTACGGGCACATCAGGCAAGTCCCCTGATTTATCAGTCCATGTAGTTCCCTGATTTGTAGAGTAGAAAATATGACGGGTAGGAGTAAGGCCATCATTATTATATCCGGAATAGCAGACATAGATATTCTGCTGGTTATTCGGGTCAATAGAAATTCTTCTGACATAAGCGCCATTGCCTGTTGGTGGGGTTATATTGGTCCATGTATTACTTGTACCATTTGCCTGGATGAGAGAAGAACATTTATAGACATGTCCTTTCGAAGAACCTGCAAATCCTAAAAAGGGAGAGGCTGCATTAGCGATAGTAACAGCACTAACATAACCGGTATCCACCATAGGAGGGCTAACCAGGGTCCAACTTGCGGCTGAATTAGAAGTTAGCCATACTCTATAGGAACCTGCAGCAAGGACAGCAGAATTCTGAAGATCCATTGAGAATGGAGAAATGAACAAGCAGATACCTGAATTACCTGCATCAGTTAACCCAGAGGTACAGGAATTCCAAGTAGATCCACCATCATTGGTTTTACTCATTTGGAGATAGACATATTCTTCATAAGAAACGAGAGGGTTTCCCTGGTCCTGAGCGGCATATCCACCATCTCCGCCAAAGACTTCATTCCAACTAGTACCTGAAGCGAATTGCAAATGTCCATTATCCTGAGTACCTCCTGAATAGGAGGTTCCAGTAGGATAAACTGCACCGCCATAAAACTGAGTAATAGCAAGGTTATTATTTAAGCTGGACCATGTAGAGCCACCATCAGTAGTTTTTTGAATACCGCCGTCATCGCCTGCGTAGACGATATTTGCAGTACCGGGATCAAAAGAAATAGCATGATGATCAGCATGAATAACAGGAGTACCATATGAGGAAGTCCAATAAGTAAGCTGGGACCAAGATGCTCCTCCATTGGTAGATTTCATCATATCAACACCACCGACGTAAAGATTATTAGAATTAAAAGGATCTACTGCAATAACATTATCATACCAACCCTGTTTACTAAGAAAAGAAATTCCTCCAGTTGAATTAATATTCGGGGGTTTCGTTAAAGCAGTCCATGTTGCTCCAGCATCAGTAGATTTAAAAATACCAGACAAACCATAATCAGGAGAACCATAATTCTGGGATTCAAATTGAGCAAAAGCTGTATTGGTGTTATTCGGATCCTTAGCGAATGCAATCCTGCTATAACTAGCTGTTGGCAGGCTAGCAGTAATTTCATTCCAGGAAGTACCGCCATCAGTGGTTCTATATATTCCTCCCAGAGTTGAACCATTAGGTTCAGTAGCTAAAATAATAGTAGTTGAACTAAACGGAACTACATCGCATGCGTTGAAATAATTAGTTGAGAAAGTAGTGGAGCTAATTTTTGTCCAACTTGATCCACCGTCGGCAGATTTATATAAACCACCATTAGTATAATAACTTCCTTTTCCATCTTTATAATTATAAGCCCAGGTAACGGCGTATAGATTGCCTGACCCATCAAAAGCCATCGAACGTACATTTCTAAAATTCCAGACATTAGCACCTATGGTACTAGTGAGGAGTGTCCAAGTTTCACCAAAATCAGTAGATTTATAAATACCGCCACCATAGACACCATCCACATTTCCCCAACCTTCACCCGTACCGGCATAGATATTATTCTCATTAGCGGGATCCATTACCATACAACCAATTGCAAGTTGGGCACCGTTATCGAGTTTAGGTATCCAAGAGGCACCGCCATCAGTAGATTTCCAAACACCTCCGGCGACACCGCCAACAAGTATATTTGAAGTATTGGAAGGTCTGACAATTATTGCCCTAATTCTTCCACCGATATTACCCGGTCCTAAGGGACTCCATGCAGATATTCCATCAGTTTTCATGAGTTTATTATCGGGTTGGAGATTCTGCCTAGTATATTCAATTGCATTTAATCTAGACTGCGGGTCAATATATCCTTTATTCCCTGCAATCATATTAAACCGGAACTGCATAGCGCCATATGGATCGTCCCTATCCCCCTGAGTTGATTCAAGAGGTTCAGATTTCTTTTGTCCATTAAACATCAGAAATGCACCTGTAAAGGCTAAAACAGTTATTAACATAGTCATCAATCTTTTCATCATGTCCTCCAAAGCATAAATACATCAAATCATTTCTGAAGAAACTAATATTTGAAAAGGTTAATATTTGTGCTTTAAAGGGGAAAAAAGAATGACCTTTTGCTGATGTGCCATGTTTCACTACATAGCACATCTTTCACAGAGGTAAAATTATATAGGAATTTTTTATTTGGATGTTTTATGAAATCAATAGGTACTTTCCTTTGAAAATCCTTCTGTACTTTTCTTTGAAGAAAAGTACAAAAAGAACTTTGGCTACAAATAATTTTCTTTACGTTACTTTTGTCTTGATACAAAAGTAACCAAAAAATCAAGGCTGCAAATAATTACGCTAAAAATTTATTACGCTCCACTGCGAAGAATTAACTCGCCTTCGGCTCAAACAAAATTCTTCGCTAACGTTTCGCTTCATAAATTTTCTTCACGCTAATTATTTGATGCCCCCTAAATAAGAACCAAATAAGGACAAGTACTAAAAACAATACTAACCAAATAAGAGCCAAATAAGGAATTAATATTCCTGGGGGAGGGTTTTCAGGTCTTTATAGGAAAAGACCGGACCATCTTTGCATACATAAACACTTCCGATATTACATCTACCACATTTTCCGAGACCGCATTTCATTCTGTTTTCAAGTGTAGTAATGATGTTATCTTCTTTGAAGCCAAGTTTTTCGAGAACGGGGAAGGTATATTTAATCATAATGGGAGGTCCGCATATGATAGCTACTGTGTCGTTTCCTGATGGAGAGACTTTTTCTACTATCGTAGGGACGAAACCGACTTCACCTTTCCAGTCGGGTGTTTCGCCACCAGGATCTACTGTAACAACAGTTTTAATACCGGACATAGATTTCCAATCTTCAAGTTCATTTTTGTAGACGAGATCTGATACAGTTCTTGCGCCATAAATAATGGTAATATCTTTAAACTGATCCCTGAGGTCGAGGACATTCCAGATTATGCATCTAACGGGAGCAAGACCGATACCGCCAGCGATGAATACGACATTCTTTCCTTTCATTTGTTCGATGGGGAAGCTATTGCCATATGGACCACGCAATCCCATTGTATCACCGATATTAAGTTTAGTCATTGCTGATGTAGTTTTACCTGCGAGTTTGAAAGAACATTCAAGATATTCGGGTCTGGTAGGAGAGGAAGCGATGCAGAAGGTACACTCCCCTTCTCCGAAGACGGAATATTCTGCAAACTGTCCCGCTTTGAAAGCGAAGCTACTCTGCAATTCAGGATTCTTAAACTGAAGTCTGAATGTTTTAATATCTGGAGTTTCGTCGATGATATCTTTTATTTCAACTAGTTCAGGTTTATATATATTATCCATTGTTTCCTCAGTGTCATTGAATTGAATTAGAGTTTCCAGAAAGAGAATTTATTTCTTCGACAATCTGGAGGATATCGAGAGATACAGGGCAGCCTCTTGAGCATCTACCGCAGCCTGTACAGAGAACTTCATCGAATTTATCCATATAGTATTTAAACTTATGGGAAATGCGTTGGCGGTATCTTTTTTCCTGATTGTCGCGGGGATTATGTCCCGATGCATGTTTAGTGAATAAGGAGAACTGGCAAGCATCCCAATTTTTAGCGCGTCTTCCAGCACAAGAACCATTCTGTTCATCGACTATATCAAAGCAGTGGCATGTAGGACAGACAAATGCACACTGCGCACATCCGAGGCACATTTCACCAGCAGTATCCCAGAACTTATTTTCAAAGTTATTATCGAGCCAAGTCTTAACTTTATCGTAATCGAAATGCTTCGGGTTTTCTTCTTTTCTTTCAAGAGATTTATTCTTACCGAGATCTTTTTCAAAATATTTCTGATATTCATTTATGAATTCAGCTCCCTTAGGAGTAACCGAGACTACTTTGAAATAATTATCAGCAAGGGGTTTAAGGAAGACATCAGAGCCTTTCATATTTTCAGGAGAGCTACCAAGATCATTGCAGAAGCAGAATTCATCGGAGTAATGGCAGGACATTCCAATGATAAGGGAATTATCATAACGTGAATTAAATAGGTCATCTTTGTAGTCCCAATTAAATACTTTACTAATGATCGGGAGAGATGCAGCATCGCATGGTTTAGCACCTATTATTACAATTTTGCTCTTATCCTGAATCGGGTTAAAAAGATCTACATTGCTATGATTTTGTTTATAGAAGAAGAGAGGTTCAGTCTTCGGGAAGAAGAATTCCTTGAATGAAGAGCTTGTCGGAACAGCGCCCGGATTTAATACTAATTCTTCAGCATAATTTAATTCTTTGAACTTATTTTCTGAGGTAGTACCGATTACCCTGCAGTGATTATTCAATAATTCGTCAGCAATTTTCTTCAGATTATCAAGACTTACAATATATTCTTCCATTGCCACTCCTTATTTAATAAAATCTTCTTTATCAGAAGTACTATAGGTACCAATCAAAGCCGGTTCAGTTAAACTCATACCATGTCTATAACCGAATTCACTGGAAGCAACCATTCCCATTTTACGGGTAAGCAGAGTAAGAGGGATATCCATCGGACAAGCACGTTCACATTCATGGCAACCGATACAACGACCAGCCATATGGAAAGCGCGGATTATATTCCATGAGAAGTTACCGCGAGCAGTAGAGCTTGTATCAATCCATTGAGGTTCAGATTTTTCCACTATACATTTTTCACAATAACACATCGGGCATACCTGGCGGCATGCATAGCATTTAATACATTTCTCAAACTCAGCACTCCAGAATTCCAACCTCTCATCAGAGCTCATCTTTTCAATCCTTGCCATCAACTCTGCCTGATCATCATCAGGCATTTCAAATTCTTTAGATTCTTCAGCCAGTTCATCATAGTAAGGGGGGGTCTTGGCCTGGCAATATTTACATTTTATCTGGGTATTATCGTTGCTAAACTCCATTGTAGTATCACGAACAACACCGCTGCAGTTAACACCTATAATAAAGAGGTCATCTCTTTTAATCTGATTTTCCTGAATAAGAGCAGTAACGGCTTTAAGGTCGCAGCTTTTAACGACGATACCGATTTTACCTTCGCCAGAATTCTTAAACCTAGGGAAGTAAACGGCAAGATTATTAACTGCCTGATGATTAAAGATTATCTGCTCAGCATCTTCCGGAGTCCTAGCGATAAAAGGTTTAGTTTTTTTATTCTTATCCTCCCGATAGGCAATAATGAAACGGGCTTTCTTTTCAGTGAGAGCTTCTTTACAGATTTGTTTTAGTTCATTCATTTTGCAGAAACTCCTTCTTCGACATCAACAGGAATTTCGATTTCCTTGTTCATTTTTTTGTATTGTTTGAATGGACCCTTAGCACGGACTGTGTCAATAACGTCATCAACAATATCCACCCATTTTTTCCCTTCTGAGGCAGAGACCCAGGAGAAATGAAGTCGAGAAGAATCGATACCAATAAAGTCCAACAGGTTTTTGAATAATATCCATCTTCTCCTAGCGTGGAAATTCCCGGCGTTATAATGACAATCGCCCGGATGGCAACCAGAGATTAGGACACCATCGGCACCATTTTCAAAGGCTTTAATAATGAACACAGGGTCAATCCTTCCGGTACAAGGGACACGAATGAGGCGAGCATTAGCTTCCTGTTTTAGTCTTGAAGTACCTGCAAGATCGGCACCCGTATATGTGCACCAGTTACAAACAAAGGCAACTATTTTAGGTTCAAATTTTTCTTCCATTTATACCTCTGCGAAAGCATTTATCTGAGCGAATATCTGATCATCTTTGAAACCGATAAGCTCAATTGATTTAGAAGGACAGGTTGCATTACAAGTACCGCATCCCTGACAAAGTCCTGAGTTAACATAAGCTACAACTTTTTTAAGATTACCCTGCCTATCCCTAATTTCTTTTCTTTCAATTGCATTATAGGCGCAAACCTTCTGACAATAGAAACATCCGGCGCATGTCTGTGCATCTACCTTTGCAATAATAGGTTCACGTTCAAGCATATCAGCACCGAAGAGGACTAAAGATTTAGCGGCAGCGGCAGAAGCCATTGCGACTGATTCAGGAATATCTCTTGGTGAATGGCAAGCACCAGCCAAGAATACACCACCAGTGTTTGTTTCTACGGGGCGAAGTTTCGGATGAGCTTCCTGGAAGTAACCGTATTTATCGTATGATATATTTAATGTCT
The DNA here is from genome assembly GCA_031292435.1 of Ignavibacteriaceae bacterium. Lineage (GTDB taxonomy): Bacteria > Bacteroidota > Ignavibacteria > Ignavibacteriales > Ignavibacteriaceae > Fen-1301. The sequence goes on along the minus strand of JARLHD010000315.1, from coordinate 697 downwards.
GGGCAAGTTTAGGCGCTTCCTGCTGAGCGATCATAGCAGTTGCGAGAACAACCAGGTCGGCTTCGATAACAACCGGGAGTCCAGCTATAGTATCCTCGCCTCTGACAATTAGTTTTCCATCCTCTTCATAGATTTTGGAAACGCGTCCTCTTATATAATTCACATGATCTTCCTCTATGGCTCTGCGAACAAACTCTTCATAATTCTTACCACCCGAACGAATATCCATATAGAAGACATAAGCTTCGCCATCATGGACTTTATGTTTATAGAGCATTGCATGTTTGGCGGTATACATACAGCAGATCTTACTGCAATAGGAGAATCCCTTAGATTCATCCCTTGAGCCTACGCATTGGATGAAGACAATTTTCTTGGGTTCAGTTTTATCTGAGGGGCGAAGGATCTCGCCTGACGTTGGTCCAGATGCACTTGCAATTCTTTCAAACTGAAGACCATTAATTACGTTCTTATATTTTCCATAGCCATATTCACCGTAACCTTTATATATACTTTCTTCCGGTTTCTTATCGATAGAGTATAATTTATAACCTGTTGCGACGATAATAGAGCCGACATCTTCAGTCACGAATGAATCCTGCTGAGCGAAATCAATAGCTTCCCTACCGCAGACCTTTTTACACATTTCACATTTACCTGTCTTGAAGTAAGTACATACTGATCTATCGATAACCGG
>JARLHD010000034.1 GCA_031292435.1 Ignavibacteriaceae bacterium | reverse complement strand
CAATAAAGCAGTTATCAAAAGGACAATCGATATGGATACAAATACAGTCAGACTTCACCGGGTACTTAAGGCAAAACCAGAAAAAGTATACAGGGCATTTCTTGATCCGGATGCTATGGCAAAATGGCTTCCACCAAATGGATTTACCGGAAGGGTAGATCATTTGGATGCCAAGGTTGGAGGCACATACAAAATGTCGTTTACAAATTTCTCTACCGGACACAGCCATTCATTTGGCGGAGAATATTTAGAACTAGTACCAAACGAGCGAATTTGTCATACAGATAAATTTGATAATCCAAACATGAAGGGAGAAATGAAGACAACAATTGTAGTTAAGCAAGTTTCCGTCGGGACAGAGATAAATATAGTTCAGGAAGGAATACCTGAAGTAATCCCTACGGAAGCATGTTACCTGGGGTGGCAGGAATCACTTATGCTTCTTACAAAGCTAGTTGAGGTGGAGATACCGGATTGAGTATAAGCATTGTTTGAGTTTCGTAGAAGAGGAGTGTTTAGAGGAGTCGATTTGTTCTGCAAAGCGAGCGACTAATCCGGCAATGACATCTCTTGCGTTATCCTTCTGTGCCAATCCCTCAGATAAATTACTTTTGGAGTTATAATTTAGGGGAATATTGGAGAAGGGGAAGAGGAGGGCAATTATATATATAAAAATATAAGGATTGGGAAATAAGATTTGTTTCTGCTTTGGATCACTAAAGCTTTTTACATTTAGACTAAAACATAGTAGTTTTAATATAAGATTTTTGATGTCTGATTATTAAAACTCTTTCAGGAGGATAAATGGACAGTAAACAGGTTCTGCGGATTATCCTTAAGATTATTTCTTCTCGTACTTATCTATTTTTTTTACTGCAATTCTTATTCTCTCCAAGTAATACTTTGCAGGCACAATGGGCGCACTATGACGGTCCAATGGGAGGTCAATCAATAAATTGTTTAGGCGTAAATGAAACTAGCATTTTTGCTGGTGGATCAGGTTTTTTTATATCGAACGACAAAGGACTGACCTGGAAAAGAGTAATACCTTCTACTAGTAATGTTTTTTGTCTTGATGTCAAAGGGTCAGAAGTTGTTGTAGGTACAGATTATAGCGAAGCATTTTATTCAAATGATAATGGTTTAAATTGGAAAGATATAAGCAATGGCCTGCCTTTATATTCCCGAGTGAGGGCTATTGCTTTTCATGGAAGTAATATTATAGCTGGTATGGAAGGCGAGGGTGCATTTCTTTCAACTGACAGGGGTTCAAATTGGGTGCAGGTAAATAATGGACTTACCGATACGGACATTTGGTCACTTGCTGTAAGTGATTCAAATATTTTCGCATGTGCAACTGTAGGAATTTTTTTATCGACCAACAATGGGACAGATTGGAGAATAATAAGCAATAATTTTCCTGAAAACTTCTTACCAAATTTACTCGCTGTAAGTGGAAAAAGTATTTATGTAGGAATGTATCTTGTTGGAGGAATATATGTTTCAACAAATAATGGAACAAACTGGACTCTTTTGGATAGTATACATGCATCATCCATTTTCGCAACCGGGGCAAATATTTATGCAGGCACACATGATAATGGTATTTATTTTTCAACAAATAATGGGGCGAACTGGATACAGGGAGGGTTGCCTTATAGTGACATTGGTTCTATTACTGCAAGAGACTCAGATATTTATGCGGGTACGTGGGAGGGTGGACTCTTTCATTCGACGAATAAAGGAACTACCTGGACTGAATTAGGGGGTGAATTTCATAATTCAGTTATTAATGCTCTTGCTGGTAATAGCAATTATGTTTTTGCAGGAACTCAGAAAGGTATTTATTTTACATCAGACTATGGATTTTCATGGAACCAAGCGGGGAATGACCTTATAAATACTGATATTCGTTCTATTGCAGTAAACAGCAATTATGTTTTTGCAGGCACTTATAATAAAGGTATTTTCAATTCAACAAATACTGGAACAAATTGGACACCAGTAAATAATGGGCTTGCGAATATTTCAGTAAATGCTCTTAGTATTATGGGCAGTGATGTTTTTGCAGGTACTGATAGCGGTATTTTTCGTACTTCAAATTACGGGGCGAACTGGACATCTTCTGGTTTAACAAACTTTAAGGTGCTTTCCTTTGTAACAACTGGAAATAATATTTTTGCCGGTACAGATAGCGGAATATTCTATTCAACTAATAGTGGAGAAACCTGGCTGACTTCAAACAATGGATTAGCTTATTATCAGGTAAACGATCTAACAATAAGTGGAAATAATATTTATGCAGGTACAAATAATGGTGTATTTCTATCTACAAACAACGGAGGAGTCTGGACAGTTCTGAATAATTTTCCGGAAACTACCCAAGTTCGATCCTTGGTTGTAAAAGATGCTAATATTTATGCAGGTACTGTGAAAGGTTTGTATTGGTCTTTTAATAATGGAATAGATTGGATGTTAAGAAATGAAGGTTTGGCTACGCCAGATATAAATAAGCTTACAAACAGGAATGGTATGTTGTTTGCTGGTACTAACGGAGCAGGAGTATGGACCCGGCCTGTTTCAGGAATTATTATTGACGGTATAAATAAGGATATAAAAAATATATCTAATGATTTTGAACTTTTTCAGAATTATCCTAATCCATTTAATCCAACAACAACTATAAAATATGCTATTACAAAAGCTGGCAATGTAAAACTTTATCTTTATAATATTCTTGGAAGTAAAGTAGCTACATTATTAAATGAATATAAACAGGCCGGGATTTATTCTGTTCAGTTTAATGGAGGTAATCTTACAAGCGGGATATATTTTTATAGATTGGAGTCGGGACAGTTTACACAGGTTAGGAAGATGATGCTGGTGAAATAAGGACAAATATCGGTACTGTATATAAAGAGTATTTTAGGAATAAGCTATAAGTTTGTGTTATAAGGATTGTTATATCAGAAAGAATTGCTTGTTTATGCTTCTTTAAATTTTCCCGAGATATATTTGTGAATTATACTAGCAATTAATGTTTGATATGGCATTCCTTCTTCTAATGATTTTGCTTTTAGGTTTGCTAAATCTTTTTCTGAAAGACGAATATTTATTCTCTTATTCTTAGCTGCTGTATTTCTTGCGATCTGCTGATATTCATTCTTTT
>JARLHD010000314.1 GCA_031292435.1 Ignavibacteriaceae bacterium | reverse complement strand
TACATCTTTAGCGTGTTTTTGAATAGACTTAAGCACTGCATTGTAATTATCCCAATTTATTTCAGCACTTAGAGGTAATTCGAATTCAATGCGATTTAATAATATATGTTCGTTACTGTTGGTGTCTCTAACATGCATTCCAAAAAGTTGTGTTGTAACATAACCTTTTGGGGAAATAGTTAGGATAAGATTCCCATTGTTGTCATGAAAATTTCTAGTCGCTGCGCTTTCATTATTTGCGTTAATTAATGTTGTTTCTTTTATGATATTACCGAATGCATTATAATCCCATGAAGTGCGAGGAGAAGCTTCAGCAGCCTTAATCTTTTCGCCATTAATAACAGGAGTAATGATTTTATCTTTTTCTGCTGATTTTTTCAGTCCGCGTCTATCATAAGTTAAGGTAACAGTTCTATCATCTTTTTTATCTAATTCAGATATGAGTGTTAGCATGGTATCTAAGCTAAATCCATTTATGTTTGCTAATATAACGTCTTTATTGATAGCTACGCTATGCTGAATTATTTTAGTAGGATTAGTAAAGCTATCAGTATATTGATTCTCAATGACATATCCATCACCATCGATATGAAATCTTTCACGGCCCGATCTATCATAGACGGTAAATCGAGAAATATTTTTCTCATCTATATTAACGATAGGTCGATTTGCATAATCATATTTGATATGAGTTGTGATATTTTTTTTGACTTCAGGTCTTTTTGATTCTTCTGGTAATACATCGGTACCGTCATCTACTGTGACGTTCTCTATTACAGTTCCTATAGGCAATCTTTTTTTATTGAATAGTACTTGTACGCTTCGTTTTTCAGATTTAATATTATCGGCTGATGTGATATTTGTTTGGTTACTTGCATCATCATAACCGAGTTTTTTGATCACTGATGTTTCATTATTATCTTTAGATAATTGAAGAGTATTTTTGTCTTGCGATATTATCGCGATATCAATCATTGGGCTAGTTTCAGTTTCTAATCTTTTTGCTTTATCGAATTTAAATCCCCATTTATTTTTAGTTTTATCGATGTGATATTCTTTCAAACCCAATGCATTAAGAATAAATTCTTCTTCGTTATCTTCGCCATCTACGTTGTGTGTATGTCGTTTTGCAGAATCATATTTTTTGATGTTATGAACATCTTTTAATTCGTCTTTGATAGCACCAACGGCAGCATTTATTGCATTTATAATTTCTATTACATTCCTGCTTGCGCCTTCTTGCTCCATTTGTTCAAATAACTTTTGAATATCATCAGAGCTTAGTCTTTCTGATAATTTATGATAATAACTGAAGTAATCTGTTACTTGATTCTCTTTGTTATATTGAAATTCTTTTACAAATCCTTCACCATCAATTTGAAATCCTAAGTTACCAAACAAGTCATAAACAAAATAACTCTGACGATTGTCAGAAGTCTTGCTTAACTGGGCACGCAACAACTCAGGTTCTACATTGAAATCCAAATTAATATATTTGTCAGCATATAATGTTTTTGCAATGACCTTACCGCTCACATCACGCTTAGTCTCGGTAATATAGCCTTCGGCATCGCGTCTAAAGATAATTTTGCTTTTTTTATTTCGACAAAAATCAGTTGTTCTGTTGTTTGGATTGTTTGCTAGTTGACCCGCAGATAAAATACTTTTTATTGATTCAACCGTAGGCACAACTTGTTCATTTAGACCATGGTCTTTTGAATTTAAGTAATCAGCATAGTGAATACGTTGTATGCATTCGCCATGAGCATTACGCTTCCATTCTGTGATTCTTGCTGTGCTTATGTCATTATTCTTATCTATAAAATTGATTTCAAACTGCAATAATCCATCTTTATCATAGATGCGCTGACGTAAAGCATCATTATTACTCTCATCTAATAATTCTGAAATATTTTGTGGGGTTGATTTATCGCTGAGATTTGCAATTTGTTTAGCAGTGAATGGTATAGCATAACTGCGTTGTGCAATTTCTTTTTTATTTGCATCATATATTTTTTCTATCACAAAATTTTCAGCATCTATGATAAAACGCAAATTACCTCGCTTATCATAAACTTTACGAGTGACATTTCCCAAACCATCAGCCACGCTGATAGTATTGCCAGCTGCATCATAACTTTGATTCTTTAGTGTTAATGTCTTCCCATTATCCATTGCAACTGTGCGGGTGGTTTCACGATTTAATACGTCTAAGCCTATATCTTCTTGGTATAGATTAGAATACGCTACATCACCTTGTTTAATCTGTTTAACACCGCCAGCAAAATTATGCGTATGAGTGGTTAATAAACCTAAGTTATCGGGATCAGTGATGGTTTTATTCACTAAACCAGACTCTGTAATTTCATTTTTAACGCTTAAATTTCCAGGTGATATGGTTGTTTCATCTTCACCAAAAGTATCCGGTGTAATATGAGTTGTGTGCTTCTCACCATTGAGATCATCTATTATTTCTGTCGTTAGCCCAACTACATTTTTGATGTATTTAGTCAATTTTCCATTAGTCGCTTTATGTGTCTCATCCAACCCTGAAATAGTAAACGTATTTTCTTCTGTGCTTCCATCGGGGTGAATGATTTCATCGATATTGGAATCAACTTTATGCTTAAAATCTGTGACATGCCCATTTTCAGTAGTTGATATTATGTCATCAAATGCATTCTTAGCGATTGTTTGAGATCTATTTTCAGGGCTAATGGTTTCTTTTGTTCTTAATGCATCATTATGTTTGTGGATAGTCGCATTCGAGTTAGTCCAATCTGTTTCAGATGTTTTTCTATAAAATGCGTCTTCAAGGATAGTCTTTTTTATGTTTGCATCCGTGCTATCAGTTAAAATACTTGTTCTCAATAATGGATGTTCGATTTTAAGTGTGGAGTTAAGCTCGTCTGATGTTTCGGTCACTCGATTTAATGCATCATCATGCTTTTTGCTGGTTGTGATTTTTAATCCATCTGGATCCTTTATTGTTTGAGTGAAGTTGCCTCTTAAGTCATGTGTATGCTTTATCTTGAGAAAAATATTTTTATCGACTTGGTGTTTTTCTGATTCTAATTCGGAAAAACTATTGTAAGTAAATGCATGTGTCCCTTTATTGAAACTTGTGGTTTCAATTTCTAATCCTTCACTTTCATATCGTGTTGTCGTTACGCGATCAGAATCATGAGTTAATGGCAAAAATGAAATTACATTTTGTTTCAAAAAACCATTATTTTCTTCGTCTTGTTTGAGTTGAGCTAAAATTTCAGCAGTAAGTCGTGGGTAGCGTTGTGTTACCTTGGTTGGCTTGTTACATACAAGATCGTATTCAATGAGTTTGACAACACCGTTTGCTAATACTTCCAGTACTGGCCTGCGATTTTTATCATAATAATACAGTGTTATATTACCTAATGCGTCTGTAGTGCTTAAGCGCAATCCTGTAATTGGGTGTATTTTGTGAGCTATCCACTTTTCTTTATCATCAGCATTTTTCATTTGCTGAGTGATTCTTGGAGTTGCTTCTCGAGTCAATTCATCGAATTCATTATATTCTTTTTGTATAATCCTAGACTGGTCAGTCAATAAATCTTTTAATATTTGATGTATGATATTATCTTGAAGATCATATTCATTGGTAATTTCTAGATTAGTTTGACTGTTAGTGATTTTGCATTCTCTATTTAGATCATCATATTCATGTGTTATCACTTTGTCTTTTGACTTATCAACTTCAGGGAAAATTAAATTATTTAAATTTTCTATAGTCAATGTTGATCTATCAAGTTCTAGCGGAGTTGCATAATATGTCTCTTTAGATAATTTCGAATTAGCATAATAGGTATATGTCGTTAAATAATTATCTGCATCTATGCTTGCGATCTTTCGGCCAGCATTATCATGAATAAATAAGGTTTCTAACTTGGGTGTATCGTTTAAGTTTAGTGATGCTAAATCAGCTATAGGTGCTAACTTATTAAGATAGACAGTTTCTCGATAAATATTTCCCGCACCATCGCGATCAAATGTTTTTAGATAGCCTAGTAGATTTTCAGAATCAGACAGCGTGTACTCGCCAATTAACAAATCATCTTTATCATAAAAAAATTGCTGTATTCTGTTGGATTCATTTGGTGAGAATGACATTTTTTCACAAAAATCATCTATACTTGAAGGCGTGATACTGTTTATATTGGTAAATGGACTGCTGAATTGCGTTGTTCTAACTTTATTACCTAAGCTATATTCGTGCTGAAAAACATAGGCCAGCTTTTGTGTAAGACCGGCCTCATCCGTTACATCTTTTACTTTGACTTCATGTGTTAATTTAGCTTCACTATCATAAAAACTATAGAGTGATAATGCAGCTGTGTTTTGTGAAATCAAACCTTGAATATCTAAAGTAGGATCATTCGGATTTTCAATTTTAATATTATATTCTTTACATAAAGCTATTTGCCCGCGAGCATCATATTGATATTCAGATAATTTTCCGTTTGCTAAAATTTTAAATTGTAGTCTTCCTGATTTATCGTAATGGTTATGCTCTGGTTTTTGATCATCTCCAACGACTGTTTTTATTTTTCCATTATTGTCGCGCTGAAAGTCTGTTTTTCTGGATTGAGATTCATCTAATGTTGAACGTACATGTTCAGTCAGCAGGCCGCCTGCATCATGGGTTAATGTCTCTTTTAACCCGTGTGCATGTTGAATAGTTGTTTTATTTTTATGATAAGTTTTAGTTGTTTTTCTCGTGTTTTTACTGGCTTCTTGTGCGCCTTCACTTAATTCTATTATGCGATTGAGGTTGTCTTGTTTGGTGATTGTGCTGTGAAGTTGCTTTTCATCACCATTTACTTTTGTAATGTCTATTTGAGTAACTCTGCCTTTTTCATCTAAATACTGATGAACATGGGCCGTATCTGATTTGATTATACCAATACCATTTTCGTCTGTAGCGCTATGATTGGTTTCTTCGTTTCTGCGACCATATTGGTCATAACCTAGCTGGGTTATTTGTAATTGTTTTAAATCAGTTGCCGTTAATGTATCCCAAAATAAATTGAGAGTTTGAAGATTATAAGTGTCAGATTCAAAAAATTTAAGCGTGGATTTTTTCTTGAAATCTAAGCGGTCATTATTATTGTATTCAAATTTCGTGACACGACCTGCAGCAGTGACTTCATAAAGACATTGACGTTGATCATTGTAGACATAATGGCATGCAGCTGTCTGGCCGTTGTCTGTTTTTATTTCTGCAAGTTTTAAGCCAAACTGGTCTGATGTGGGGTCAGTTTCATAAATGAATTTTTTTGTTTTTCCTAAACTATCAGTTTCTGTGTCTATCAATCCCGTTGCTTTCTCATAGGTGATGCTGTGTTTGGCTTTGTCTGTATCTATTACTTTTTCTAATAATCCTGATTCAGTAAATTGGTATTCTGTTGGGGTTACATCGGTTGGCAATTTAAAGCTGGAAAGATGTTTGTTTTGGTCGAAGCCTATTTCATATTGGTTATCGCTTTTATCAGTAACAATCATTTTGTTTTCAGCGGTATCTAATTCAAATTTCCATGAGCGGTTATTTTCTTCTATTTTTTTTATTACACCATTGTTATCCAAGGAAATAGATGCAGCTGAGTTGTCGCTGCTCGTTATTTGTAGCGCACATCCTTGTTCTGTGCTGCTATAGGAATAAGTTGTTTCATGTTCTGTGTTATCAGGTTGTGGAATACTAGTTGTTAATATGTTTGGATGATTGATATCGTCAAACTTGAAGCTAGCAAGTTTACATTGCTCTTGTGCTATATTAATCAGATTTAAATGTCGTGTATTAAAATTATTTTCATCTGTTTCTAAGCTTAATTTTCGTTGAGATGGCAAAATAATTTCATTCACTTGATTGTTAGCATCATATCCATAAATAATTTTTTTCCCAGTAGGTAGTGATCTTTCTCTTAATCGACCTAATGTATCAAATTTTTCAGTGATGTCATTTCCTGGATAAGAGCGTTCATAACTCCCGTCTGGATTGATAGTCAGCGTGCTAGTGCCCTCTAGGCTCGATGATGAGGCTAAATAAACTTTGCGTTCCGCGTCATAAACATAACGAACTTCTGCTCCGTCTGCTTCGTTAAGAATCACTGTTTGACCACCCAGAAATTGTGGCATGTAGTTCCACAGAAAGTGGCTTACTTGGATTTTTGGCGCGGCAGCGAATCGCCATTGTTTATCTAATGAATTCCATAGCATGCCTACAGATAGGGTGACACCATCGTCTTGTATGCTAAATTCAGTGTCGCGTATGACAGTGTTGCCGTTTGCAGCGTTAATACCGATTTGAGTTTTGCTTGCATTGATAGCCCTGGATGTGAGCAGGGGAGCTTGCAGGTGTGAGCTATTAGATGTGCCTAGGTTATTGCTGCAAAATAAACTAAATGGTACTGACATGGGAATTCTTCTCTTGATAATTATCATCGCGATTCTTTATTGACCAATCCGTTGCCAGGGTGAAAAATAAATGAGTTATGCGACTATAAGTAGACATGCAATCTTGAAGTATACAAACAGAGCAGGTAGTAACATTAATAATATTTAGTGCGCAATATGTTCGCTGATGTGGTCGTATATCGGACAATCTGTTTGCACTAGAAATGTTTTAGGGGATGGGGTTAAATAAATAAAATAGTTAGATAGCTGGCGTGTAATCTAAATTTTAGAGGCGGGGGTAAAAAATCAATTGGCGG
>JARLHD010000313.1 GCA_031292435.1 Ignavibacteriaceae bacterium | reverse complement strand
TTATGCTGGAGTTCCATATAGCTTTTATAAAATGCATCTGCACTGCGGCGATAAGTCACGACTCATAACCTTCCATAAGAACTCTCTCGATTTCCCTGAAGATGTCTGCCTTAATCTGCCGCTCCCTGATTTCCCCGTTGCTAAAAAATGGCGCAGACATATAGTATCAGTTAGGGAACAGGCATCTCCATCCGTTGCCCCTATATTTTCTCCAAGGAATATCTTCGAACAGTATTATTTCTCCCTTAATGATCTCCTGAAGAAAAATAAAATAGAAAAAATAATTAAACAATATGACCTGGATAGCTTCGATATTATCCATTATGATGCTGGACTCGATTTCTTCCGTAACTCTTCTCAGGCAGTTAGATGGAAAAAACAGGGAAAGAAAATTGTCTGCTGTTATTTCGGCAGTGATCTTAGAATAAGAGGCGTAATTAAGCCCCTCGATGATATTTCGGATCTTAATATTACTTCTGAATATGATCACCTGAAATTAAAAAAGGATCTATCCTATCTCTTCTATCCATTCGATCCTTCTGAGCTGCCTCCTAAAAATAATTCGAATAATGAATTAATTACTATTGTCCATTCTCCTACAAACAGGAAATACAAGGGCACAGATATTATCATATCTGTTATAGATAAAATAAAAAAAGAAAAGAAGATAAATTTCCGGCTACTCGAAAATATCCCTAGACCGGAACTCCTGAAAATAAAAGCTGAAGCCGATATTTCTATCGATCAGGTTGGTGGTACAATGGGAGGCACAGGATATGGTAAAGCGGGTCTCGAAACTTTAGCAATAGGTATACCCACAATCACTAATATGACCCTGGAATATGAATCATGGCTCCCCGAAAACCCTTTTACTGTTGCTAATAATGAAAACGAATTGTATTCTAAATTAAATTTCCTCATAGAAAATCCTTCACAAAGAATTGAATGCGGCAAAAAAGGCATTACCTGGGTAAAAAAATATCATGGTTATGAACAGGTAAATAGTAAATTATTTGAATTATATAAATCAAAAGGAATCATCTGAATATAATATG
>JARLHD010000312.1 GCA_031292435.1 Ignavibacteriaceae bacterium | reverse complement strand
CCTTTGTACCCTGCCAGAAAATTCTCTATCCACTCAATTGAATTGGTATCCAAATGATTTGTGGGTTCATCAAGTATTAAAAGATCAGGATGAGATATAAGCGCCCGGCATAATGCAGTTCTTCGCTTCTCCCCCCCCGATAACGTACCCACAATTCTGTCTGCAGCAGGAGCATGTAGTGAGCTAAGTAATATTTCTACTTTCCTCTCTAACTCCCACCCTTCTGATTGTAATATTTTCTCTTCAAGTTGATGTTTTTGGGGATGATCGTATGGCAGTTCTTCATATTCTTTCAATAATTTTAAGATTTCTTTTGCCCCGTCAAGTACATTCTCGTAAACAGTCTTCCCCTCGTTTAACGTAAATTCCTGCGACAGAAATCCTGCAACCAGATCCTTTCTCTTTGCTACTTCTCCTGAATCGGGTGCCAGTAATCCTGAGATTATCTTTAAGAATGTAGATTTACCTGCTCCGTTTCTCCCCACTAATCCTATCCTGTCCCCCTCGTGTACTGAAAGCGATGCCTTATCAAGGATTACCTGGTCGCCATAATGAACTTCCAACTCCTTGGCTGTTAATATAACCGGACCTAACTTTCCCAATTCTTCTTCTTAAAATTATTGAGGGCAAATATGCTCAAAATTAAACCCCTTTTCAATTAGTATTCTATTATTCTCTCCCTTACTTGTCCTGCCTTTCTACTATAGTCCTCATACCCACAGAATACCCACAGAATACTCACAGATCATTATCCATCTCGATTTCTTTGAGAATCCACAGGTTCTGGTATTTATTCCTATATGAAATTTCAATAATTCTACCCCAATAGCTCTGAATTTAATACTATAAATAGCCCGCATTTATATGCTCCCCAATCCAAAAATTATATATTAGTCATTATAAAATATATTCTCTTTAAAGAATACTCTATAACCTATTTTAATTTAACAACTTATGACATTACTATTTCTTTCAGCTTTTCAAAGTGTAATATCAAAATCTTTTTCAGAGAAATGAAATAATTTGAGTTCCACAATTAAAAGCTTCGCTTTTCATGTTGTTCCTTCAAGAACATTGATTTTTTATATACTGTTTCAGTTGCCATTATTCCCTAACCTGGCTGGAAATGGACTATAATCTAATATTTTGGAAATTATGCAGTGGATAGAATACTCCCAATATGATCTATTCACTTCAACTAAAAGATCTGATTTATCTATTACTTTACCGTAAGATACCAATTTCCCATTTACATTATCCCAGATAGCAAAATTAATCTGATGCATTAATTTACCAATCGAACCGCCGGCACATGCTTTATCGATAAATGTTCCCGACTGGACTGATATGCGCGATACCTGTAAGTTATCAAGAAACAATATAAAATCTGATTTAACGGAATCATTCTCTAATGTAGTATTTTCTTTGGGAAGCAATATCTTCATTTTAGTATTTCTATTGATCTTCAATACTTTTGGTTCAAGATTAGAATTGGAAAACTGATTAACATAAACAACCTTTCCAAAGGAGTTGGATTTTTTCAGTTCATCGGCAGCGTGCTGATTAAAAAAAGAATTATACACGTCTTCGGGTACACCTGCTCCTAAATTATCGACAATATCTTCCGGATTTGATATTGTGGGTTTATTAAATAATTTTATGACAGTTATATTTTTCCCGTATAATTTTTTATCATCGTAATCTTTCAGCAAAACAGCCGTATTTACACAGCCAATAAATAATAAACTAACCAGTGCAAGTGTGGGGAGGTAAAGAGTTTTCAGGTAATAGAATTTAATCATTAACAACTCTGAATTAATGTACTTGTAAATGTTAATTAGTTCATATTTATATTGTTATTAAAAAATACTAAATAATTTTAATAATATAAAATGAGAATTATATTATTAACATGCATACAGAACGGACAATTGCTTACTAAAGCTTAAATTGTTAAAAATTATATCCAAGACCAAGATTTACATGCCTGAACAAAATGCTTTGATAATAATCATCAACATTCCTACCTATTGCGCCGGAATAAAACGAATGTAAATACTGTAATGGGTCATTACATTATTTCGAGGTTTTACATGTTGTTAAACCGACTATTGTATAAAGTGGACAAAAACTAACTCCGGCAGTAACTATTGGAATTAATCCAACTGCTCCCCACCAGCTTTGTACAGCAATTCCGGTTACAATTATTGCTAATCCAAGTACTACCCGTATTATCTTATCCGCACTCCCTATATTCTTTACCATAATACAACTCCTTTATTTATATAATCTTATATCTAT
>JARLHD010000033.1 GCA_031292435.1 Ignavibacteriaceae bacterium | reverse complement strand
ACCGTCTTAGAAGATTTAAGAGGAAACGGGTTTAACTTACCCGAATACTTCTGGGCAGAAATACTGCCCAGGCTTATAAGAAGAAAAAAAACTAATAGTTTTTTGGACATATAGGGTTAAACTCCCCGAGGGAATCCTTTATTTGTTGTTGCATTTTGTCCCCAGCCGATAGAAATTGTAAACCTTAAAGTATTATTAAGGGGATTATTTTCAAATCCATTAAAGACGCTGGTAGTGATATAACTGAAATCGAAATTATAAATATCATATTTAATACCGGCACCAAATGTAACGAATTTCCTATTACCATGATTAGGATCTTCATAGAAGAATCCAGTTCTTAAGGCAAATACAAAGTCACCGGGTGATCCGTATAGATATTCAAGTCCCATAGAAGTATCGAATCTTTTCAATTCTTCACCTAATGGAGCATCGCCCCATGAAGTAATTATAGCCTGGTAAAATGGTCTGGTATTTCCATTTCTATCAGTGCTTATCATTAATTTAGAGAAATCGAGAGTGTAGGTAAGATTATTGAAATCACCATCAACTACTTTGTAAGCAAAACCCAATCTGAAATTTGATGGAATAGGATCTGCCTGAGCCTGATCGATATAATATATTTTGGGTCCTAAATTGCTCATATTAACACCAATACTCAGTAGTCCGCCGATATCTTCATCAACTAATGGAATGACTAATTTAGAAGGTCTCCACATAGCTGCAACGTCAAAGCTGACAGTAGTAGCCACACCAGAGCCCTGTTCACCGGCAGTAGGCTGATCGGATAACTGGCTATGAATCAACCTGAAATTGAAACCAAGGCCCCAATCAGAAGAAATTTTAGTAGCATATCCTAAAGTAACAGCCATATCAAAAGAATGGAAAGTTGCAATAATATCAGGTGAATCCGGACCAGTTCTAGCGAAAGTACCAAAATTCATATAGGTAATACTTCCAGAAACAGTTCCACCAATTTCTTCCACATATTGTTTATAAGTTAAATACTCATAGAACAGATCAAGATGAAAAGTAGGAAGCCAATTACTGTGAGTAATACTTACATCGGACCCATTTTGGAAAGCCAAACCTGCCGGGTTCCAGAATATGGCAGCAGAATTATCGGCTAACCCGGCTCCAGATTCTCCCATAGCACCGGCTCTTGAGTCCGGAGCTAATTCGAGAAATGGTACAGCAGCTTCTCCCTGGGCATATACAACCTTTCCAAGTGTAGCAAACATGACGCTGACCATCAACAACTTAAATACTAACTTCATTTTTACGATCCTCCAATTTATATACAATTAAATTCCTGAAACTCGAAAAGGATATAAATATTAAATATAAATAAATAATACCCAATATTTTTACCATTTATTATCTTACAACAGCAAGTTTTCCAATTACACTTTGGTTGAATGTATCGTCCGTAGATTTCAAAATTAATTTATAGAAATAAACTCCATTAGCTATGGGGCTTCCATCCTGATCCTTACCATCCCAGTCAATAGTAACATATTTATCACGAACGCTATAACTATCTATAACTTTTATAAGTCTACCCGCAACAGTATATATCTTTATTTTTACATCAAATGTTTTATTCAGATTCTGCTGGAAAGTGAAAGTTGTTTTTCCTGAAAAGGGATTCGGATAATTATATACATCTCCAATGGTAAGGCTATTCCCAGATACTACATCAAAATAAGTTGTTTCAACGGAGAAATTATTAAACACATCCCATGCTTTTACCTGAAGTTTATACTGACCTAAATTAAGATTATTAAACTGATAATTCACCTGACCAGATTTACCTCCGGCATCCAAATCACCTGTAAAATATGAAGTGAAATCGATAGGGTTAATAACATCATCATTAAGGACGCCTTCTATCTTATGTCCTATTCCAGTGCCTGTTGTATTTAACCCGGTAGGATCAGACAGTTTTACAATAAGTTTGGAATCCGGATTAACCAAATAGCCATTCTTAAAAGATGCATCGTCAAAATAAACATCAATCTTAGGGCCTGACTTATCATTAACGGCAGTTGAATCGGTACCGCCTACAATAACATTTGTGGTATAACCCAATCCATCCGAATTGTTATCATAAAACAAGAAAACTACTTTACCATTTTTATTTTCATATGATATATCTTTAGGAACGACAAAACTTGAATTGAAAACTCCATTAGTAACAGATATCTGACCCCTGAAAATAATTCCACCCTGCAGGTTTATAATTATTCCAGGTTGTTCAGTCATAGTAGTTTGTCTTTGGGAGTCGAATACAGAGAGGATCCCCTGACCGTTAAAAGTGTTCCATAATAAATTATCAGATTTCAGAATACGACCTTTTATCCTGGTATTGCTTAAGGCTTTAATCTGAACATTAGATGTAAGAGACTGACTATTGACAGAATCAATATTCGCATTAAACTGAGGAATAGATAACCTTAATGAAGGGTCACAAAACAGATGGTATTTCTGATCATTTGGGCCAGTCCTGACCACCTTCATATTAAAGTAAGCCTGCCCAACAGGAATCGGCAGATTTAATGAATCTCTGGGAACATTTAATAAGTCATCATAAAACTGATTATTTAATTCAGAATTTTGGTCAGAATAAACAGGTCTGGCTGCAGTAACTGATCCTATCGCACCACTGGCATCTTTCATAACTAGGAGCTCAGCTCCGCTCTGGGTATTCGGAATATCATAATAGCCAAAATCGCAGGTAGCGGCAGTTAAAAAGAATAACTTATCATTTATAAGGCGGGGAATAGTTGTACTATTTTCGAAAACTCTTTCATGAGTCCAAAGTTCAGGGCTTCCATGCCCGATAAAATTAACAATAATGGATCCGTTGTTAATTGCCTTTACGAGGTCTTCAGTAACACCCGGTTTAGTTCTTCCCAAACCAGTAATTACGGTAGGATATTCACCGAGATAAATTTTATTTAAATCAAATGAAACCGGGATATGGTTATTAGCAAGATCTTCAGATTGCGCTACGTGATAATTGCCTTCGTTTACAGTAGAAGTCCACTGGTCATCAGCTACCATTGTAATTAAATTCTGCCAGGCACCTTTACTATTATCGGACTCGTATGAAATTATTTTATCTACTGCAATCCTGGCATCAGATTCTGAATTAATAGTTAATCTTCCGATACCCATATCAACGATATTATCAGTACCACTAACCTCTACATAAAAATCATCCATAGGATAGGAGTCTATAAGATTATGGATATCGACAGTTTCCCATGGGATGATATAATTATTTCCGGAACCCTCAATATTTTTATAATCATAAGTACCATCACCAAATAGTAAAACGTATTGTGGTTTAATTGTCCAGTTGTCAAAGGCATATTTAATAAAATTTCTAATTCCGCTAACATCCTTCATACCACAGGAAAATTCATCAAAGACCTGTGCTACATCGGCAATGTAAGTTGAAGTGTTAAGCTTAGGATGATTTTCTTTAAATGATTTTAACCTGAGAGCCTGATCCATGAAGTCTTTAGGAGAAATTATAATGAGTTTTGCACCATCCTGGAATCCATGGATATTAGAATTCTCAGCGGATAAGGAATTTACGGGGGTCATAAAACTATCGCTTCCGACAGCGAGATATTTAGAAACGAATCCTTGTTTCTCAGTAGAGATAAACCGGAACTCACTATCATTCAAAAGCAAGGGATTTGAAATAATCTTTACATTTGAATAATCCGTTATGTCATAAACGCTGATATTATTATTTGAAAAGCTGTTAAGATCATATTCGATAACAGCAGTGGTATCCTTTGAGAAGAAAATTAAATTACTATTAGAAGGAGCAAGCGCTTTATTATAATAGATCTCAAACCAATTAAGATAGCCTTTGGAAGAAGGGCTTACGGCATTATACGTAAATTTAAGGAGGCTCCTGTTATTCGGGATATTCCCAGAAAACGAAGCAGATGCCTGAGTTAAGATCCCATAAGAATAGGCTGTGTCTTCTACATCAGAATTTATTCCATTAATAAATGAATTATATAAAGTATTTCCATTTTCCTGAACTGTTAATTGGTCAGAACTACTTGGATCACTATTAACAAAATTAAAAGTATAGTTTATATTAGATCCGGGAATAAGATTATCCAACAAATTAGTATATGTTCTTGAAAGAGAGCCTGAATTAAATGCATCTCCAACAAAATATCTTCCACTCTGAGCAATATTTATAAGATCCTGATGTAGGTAGGCGAAAGCCTTTGTAGTATTCTGAACGTAGCCAGCGGGACCAGGTTCACTTGACTGGAGCTGCATTCTTTT
>JARLHD010000311.1 GCA_031292435.1 Ignavibacteriaceae bacterium | reverse complement strand
ATTGAACCCTTTCCGTAGAATTGATTCTATTGTTAAAGAAGCGCTGAGGATAAGGTATGGGGCGAGCAAGGATATTAATAAGGAGGCTGATAAAATATTTTTATCACTGAATATTGAAGAAAATTTACGAAGGAGAAAGGGGTACGAATTAAGCGGGGGTGAGCAGCAAAGGGGAGCGCTTGCAAGAATATTGGCAATAGAGCCGGAATTGTTAATTCTTGATGAACCGTTTGCCTCCCAAGATCCCGATTCGCAATATAACTTTCTTAAACTTTTTCAAAGAATTAACAAAGAATCGGGGGTGACCTTAATTTGCATTTCACATAATCTTAGAATTTTAAATGAGATCTGCAGTGATTTGTTGATTATTTATAAGGGCTCAATTGTAGAGGCAGGGAGATGCCGGGGAATATTCGAAAGGCCAAATCATCCCTATACCAAGTTCTTATTTAAAGCAGATAATTATAAACTTACTTATGAAGATTTTGCGGAGAATCAATTTAATATTTCAGAGGAGAATTAGATTACAGAATTAGTCTTTGAATATTAGACAAGGTTAAACTGGAGGAGTAAATAAAATTTATTATTTTATCTATTGTTTTTTTTAAAATAGTTTAGTATGTTTTTTAGTGTTGGTACCAACAAAAAGACAACATGATACCTATTAACATTATAGGAGGATTAGTGGAGAAAAAAACAAATAGGTTTAACATATAAATCTTTTTAGTAATCTTCCGTTTACCCGGAAGAATATATGAGTAATAACTAAAAAAAATTACCCAACCGGTTTAGCATTGCGCTATACCGGTTTTTTATTGACATATTGTTAAAAATCAGGGAAAATTAGGATTGTTAATTGACAGTTTAATAGCTATTTTAGTGCAATTTGATAATCGGAATCAAAATGTTTAAATCAAAAAAGCTTCAAATCCTATTAGAGGAAAATGAGGATCTAAAGACAAAGTTCCAAGCAATCCATAGCCAAGAAGATAATATTAAGAATCTCAATGAGGTACTTAAAAAACTGCGGTTAGAGGTTGCCCGTTTGAATGAGGAAAGACGGAGTTTAAAAGATTCGATCGATTCTATACGGGTAGATGAAGAAGCCAAGAAACTTGAAATTGATGAATTGAACCAACGGATCGGCCACCTCCATGAAATGAGGGATGAGCTTCAGAATGTTATCCTATCATATTCCAACCAAATTGATAATATTGAAAATACAATAAAGATTAACAATGAAAGACTTTCTGAACCGAATGCTAATGAGAATGAAATCAGAGAATTTGAGAATCTTAGTTCAGAACTTATTAATAAAAGAGAAGAAATTGAACATTATATATCCGACGCTCAAGAGATTACAAATACTCTGAAAGAAGAGGAATCGGGACTTGTTGAGAGAAAAGAAGTATTGACTAATGAAATCAATCAACTTGAAGAAAAATTATTAATATTAAACGATACATATAAAGAAATAGCAGCAAAAGTAGATAAGGGAAACGAAAAAATCCGGGCATTAAACATAGAGGAAGAAAGATTAAAGAAGGAACTTGAGAAAAAACAAATTGAAATATCAAATGTAGAAAAGAATCTTCAAAGACTTAAAGAAGAAGAGAAAGTACTTTTAGGTAAAATAGGGGGATTAAAAGAAAATGAGAATTTACTTTCCGGGAGGATAGGGATACTTCAATCAGAAGAGAATACAAAAATTAATGTAGTAAGAGAAATAGATTCAGTTTTATCTGAAAAAACAGAGCTTAAGAATTCGTTAGACCAGGAACATCTGAAACTGATGAATGACCTTAATGAGAAGAGAAGATTATTAACCCAAGCACAGTCAGAGTACAATAAACTTTTTGAAGAATCAAAGATAAGGAAAAAAGAACTCTTTGATACCGATCAGACATTGAGCATTAAAGCGCAAAAATTATCTAATATTAATCTTGAGCTGATGGATTATGATCAAAAAACCAGTCACCTTAAGAATGATATTGCCAAACTTGAGACTTTAAGGAATGATCTTTTAAAGAATATCCAAAATGAAAAAGCTGCTGCTGAGAAATTTGCTGACCAGAATAGAAAACTGACCGAATTAGTCCCTCTTCTTGAAAAAAGGAAAATAGAAATTGAGCAAGGGAATGCAGAGTTAGAAGGCCGGTTTACAAATATGTTTCAGAAGTTTAACCATGAATTGAACCAAATCAATAGGAAAAGAAGCGTACTTGAACAAATTGTTCTTAAGAAAGAAAAAGATGTTGATGAGAAGGACCAGCTGTTATTTGAGAAGATAGCTGCTCTTGAAGAAAGTGAAAGAGTATTGAATATGAGGCAAGTTGAATTAGAATCATTGGAGAAACAAATTGCCGGACTAAGCGAACACAAGGAAATATTCAGGTCTGACCTTGTAAAAATGGAGCAGGAAGCACTTGAAAGGAAGAATTACCATTCAGATATCCGGTTAGAAACGGACCTGCTTTTAAAGAAAAAGGTTACTGTTGAGAAGAATCTACAGGAAATTCTGTTATTCATGAATGAAAGTTTTGAACGTACAAAGGGAAGAAACTCTAAATATGAAAATGAGCTCAATTATTATGAAGACCAGATTCAGGGATACAGAACAAAGATTGCGGATTCTTTAAAGGAGCTTAATGAACTTAAATCTTCTGTGGGATCATTGAAGATTGAACGAGAGGAATACAGAAGCAACATCAGCAGATTATCTGCATTAAAAAAGAAATTACACGAAGAATTAACAAAGCATCAGACTGTCCTTCAAAGATATCAGAAGATGAGGGAAAAACTGCAAATAGAGCAAACGACAGGCAAGAGCTTTGAGGACGTCCCTCCGAAAGGGAAAGTAGGCCAGCCAAAAGAAGTAAAAATCCCCTTAAACTATAAATTATAATTTTTGTTTTAATAAGGGTTCTCATTTAATTTCAGTAGTTAATTTTAATTAATAATGGAATAGTTATGCTTAATTTTAAAAGTAAAACACGATCAAAGAATTTACTTTTTATAATTCTAACTCTTTTTTTTATATCACAAACACCGGGGCAGGTAACCACATCTGTAAAGCATCCGAGTTGGAGTTATAATCAAACAATTTATGAAGTAAATACAAGACAGTTTTCCAAGGAAGGGACTTTCAAATCTGTTGAGAAGGAGATTCCACGGCTTAAAAAATTAGGGGTTGGTATTATTTGGATGATGCCAGTTCATCCCATTGGAGAGAAGAACAGGAAAGGAACATTAGGAAGTTATTATTCCGTGAAAGACTATCTTGCAGTTGATCCGGCATATGGGACGATTGCTGATCTCAGATCTTTGGTAAAAACCGTTCATGCAAATAATATGCATTTGATTATTGATTGGGTTGCCAACCATACTTCCTGGGATAATATTTTGACCAAAGAACATTCCGAATATTATAAAAAAGATTCTTTAGGAAATTTTACTGCTCCCGTTCCTGACTGGACGGATGTAATTGCTCTGAATTATAACAACAAAGATTTAAGAAGATACATGATCAATGCAATGAAATTCTGGATAAATAAATGTGATATTGATGGATTCAGGTGTGATGTGGCGGATATGGTACCCACCGATTTTTGGGTAGAAGCAAGAAAAGAGTTAGATAAAGTTAAACCAGTTTTTATGTTAGCAGAAGCAGACAAACCGGGTCTACATGAAAAATGTTTTGATATGACATATTCATGGGAGCTTTTTGATATAAGTAAAAAGGTGGCAGCTGGAATTTATAATCCAACGCAAATCCGGAAATATTTTGTTAAGGAGAATAGAATTTTTCCAGCAGATGCATTTAGAATGAGATTTACAGAGAACCATGATGAAAACTCCTGGAATGGATCTGCAATCGAGAAGTATGGAAAATCTGCTGAGTTGATGGCTGTTTTTATGGCTGTAATACCAGGGATGCCTTTAGTTTATAACGGCCAGGAAGCATGCAATGATAAAAGACTGGATTTCTTTGAAAAAGATCCTATTAAATGGAAAGATTGTGATATGAAAAGTATTTATACAAAAATACTTAATCTTAAAAAATTAAATGAAGCAGTACTTAATGGAAATCGGGGGGGAAAGCTGATTGAAGTTAATTCAGATAATGATTCGACAATTTATTCATTTACAAGAGAAAACAAAAACAATAAAATTTTCGCTATTTTCAATATGAGCAGCAAGCCTTTGAATGTAAAATTATCAGGAGAAGATATGGCGGGTAACTACAACGATCTTTTTACCGGTGAAAATATGGTATTCAAGAACGCAGCAAATATGAGACTTGACGCCTGGGGTTACAAAGTTTTTGTAAAATAGGTGTGTTATATTTATTAACTAAATTTTGAAAATTTATGGAGCAAGAAATGCCTGATAGCAAGAACATTGATCAACTTTCAATAAATACAATAAGATTTTTAGCAGTAGACGCCGTACAAAAAGCAAACTCCGGACATCCAGGAATGCCCATGGGATGCGCTCCAATAGGTTACACTTTATTCACTAAATACATGAATCATAACCCTGAAAATCCGAATTGGGTAAACAGAGACCGGTTTATTTTATCCGCCGGGCATGGAAGCATGTTGTTATATTCCCTTCTGCATTTAACGGGTTACAATTTACCGATGGAACAACTAAAGCTTTTCAGGCAATGGGACAGTTTAACACCCGGGCATCCAGAACATCATCTTACACCAGGGGTAGAAACTACTACAGGCCCATTGGGACAGGGGTTTGCAAATGCTATAGGAATTGCCATAGCAGAAGCCCATGTTGCTGCTAACTTTAATAAAGAAGATTTTAAAATTATTGATCATTTTATTTATGGTATTTGCAGTGACGGTGATTTAATGGAAGGGGTCTCTCACGAAGCAGCTTCGATTGCAGGTCATTTAGGCTTAGGTAAATTAATTTTCTTTTATGACAATAACAGCATAACCATTGATGGAAAGACATCTCTTGCCTTTTCAGAAAAAGTGGGTAAGAGATTCGAGTCATACAATTGGCATGTGCAATATATTGAAGACGTTAATGATCTAGAAGCCATCAAAAAAACAATCAGGAAGGCGCAGAAAGTAACTGACAAACCGTCTTTAATTGTAACAAAGACTCATATTGGTTTTGGAAGTCCAAATAAACAGGATACTTCTGAGGCACACGGCTCACCATTAGGAGATGAAGAAACTAAATTAACCAAAAAAAATCTTGGGTGGCCAGAGGATAAGTTTTTTTACGTGCCTGAAGAAGTTGACAAACATTTCAAATCAGTTATTAAAAAAGGAAAGAAAGCAGAACATAAATGGAATAATTTATTTAATTCCTACAAAACTAAGTATCCTGAAGATGCAATTTTGTTTGAGAAGTACATGAATGGAGACTTCGGTGACGAATGGATATCTCATTTGCCAATATTTGAGGATGATGGTAAAAAAATTGCCACCCGTTCTGCCGGAGGAAAAATAATTAATGCTATTGCAAAATATCTTCCTAATTTAATAGGCGGTTCTGCCGATCTAAATCCTTCAACAAATACTTATATTAAAGAATCGGGAGCAATAAACACCGGAAATTTTAAGGGAAGGAATATTCATTTCGGGATACGAGAACATGGAATGACAAGCATACTAAACGGAATGGCTTTATATGGGGGAATAATTCCATTCGGTTCAACATTCCTTGTCTTTTCGGATTATTTGAGACCAGCAATAAGACTAGCATCTTTATCACAAATAAAACCAATATTAGTTTTTACTCATGACAGTATTGGTTTAGGCGAGGATGGTCCAACACATCAACCAATAGAACATCTTGCTTCATTAAGAGCAATACCAAATGTTATCGTTATTCGTCCCGCGGATGCAAATGAAACATCCTATGCATGGCAGGCAGCAATTCAACACAAAAATAGTCCTGTAATCCTGGTTCTTACAAGACAGGGACTTCCTGTTATTGATCAGAACAAATATCCGTCTGCGAGCAATCTATTAAAGGGTGCATATATCCTGAAAGAAGCTGAAAAGGGTATACCTGATATTATATTGATGGCAACAGGATCAGAAGTCTCTGTAACTTTAAAAGCTTCGGAAGAACTTGAAAAGGAGGGAATACAAGTTAGAGTTGTAAGTTTCCCCAGCTGGGAGCTTTTTGAAAAACAAACCGAAAGCTACAAAGAGACAGTATTACCTAAAAATATTAAAGCCAGAGTTTCTATAGAAGCCGGCATAAAACAAGGATGGGAAAAGTATATTGGTGATCAAGGCGGTTCAGTAAGTATTGAAACCTTCGGTCATTCGGCTCCGTTAAATATCATTATGGATAAGTATGGGTTTGGAAGTGCAAATATAATTTCAATTGCCAAAACTGTTCTAGAAAATATTAATAAGAACAAGCAGAAATGATATAGATAGCATGATTTATATCTTCATTTTACAAATAAATATATTTTAGCGCTTTTCTGGATTTTTATAACATTCTCATTCGTTTATTTTTATTATGTTTTATTGATACTGCTAGAAATATCAAGTATTAAGAGAAAAGGAAAAGGTTTGAGATATGAATAAAAATATCAAATTCCAATTCGTTATTATTGTTACTATAATTGTTACTTCTTTTTGCTATTGTGAAGGTTCCAAGGATTATTTAGAAAAGGGAGACGAATCATACAGTAAATTCAATAACATAGAGGCTCTAAGTTATTACGAAAAAGCATTCAGTATAACTCCCAACAACTATGATGTTTTATTAAGATTAGTAAAGACCTATAATGCCGCAGGGGAAGAATATTATGAATACCGAAAAAGAACTGAAGCAGAAAATTATATTAATAAAGCTTTAGAAATAGCCGATATATTCAAAAATAAATTTCCTGACAGTGCTGCAGCATATTGTTATTTTGCGATGTCAAGTGGTAATATCGCATTATTTAAAGGTGGTAAAGAAAAAATAAAATTTGCAAAGATTGTAGAGCAGAATGCTAAAATATCAATATCTATGAACCCTAATGCTTATCTCCCTTATATTATTCTTGGAATATATTATAGAGAGATCGCTGGATTGAGCTGGATAGAAAGGGCATTTGCCAATACCTTTTTGGGTGATGTACCCAGCGGTTCGTATGATGAATCTATTTCTATGTTAAAAAAGGCATTAGCTATTGATGAGAATATGATTGTGGCGAATTTTCAACTTGCCCTAACTTACAGAAGGATGGATAAAGAAGCAGAAGAGAAAGCACTGCTTCAAAAAATTCTTAATTTACCCATTCGGGATTTCCGTGATAAATTTGCAATAGAAAAAGCCAAAAAAAGGTTAAACAGTATTTCAAAATAGACTAATTTTACTTACCTATTTTTTTTACATCATTTAATAAATTAAATTAATGGTATGTTCCAGAATAAAAATGAATCAGCTATAAGAATTAATACATTATTTAGAGGAGTCAGTAATGCGAATTTATATTTCAAATTTAACCCGAAAAATTTTGTTGAAATAGGTGAGGGGGAAATTATTTACAAATCAGGGGATACCAGTGATTGCCTGTATCTTATAATCGAAGGTGAAATTAAATTAAAAATAACCGGTGGAATAAGCAGTCCTTTAATAATTGGAAAATCTAATAATGATTTTTTCGGAGAAAAGGAGCTGCAAGAAAATTCAGTAAGAAAGTCATCTGCCGTTGCAAATAAAAACTCACTCTTATATATAATAAAAAAATCAGATTTAAATATAATGACTCAAAAGAGTCAGGATTTAAGGGTTAATCTTTTAGGTGATGTAAAAAATGAAAATAGTACAGAAACAAATAAAAAAGAAACGGTTTTTGATGGATTAATCGAAAAAATGTCTGAACAAACATTCTTTCAATCTGAAGATAATAAATCCACAGATTCCCCGAATAAATCAGAAACGGATATACCAACAATAAAAGAGGAAGAAACTAATAATATTTCGGAGACAGGTTTTGATAATTATTTGCCTGATGAATCAGAACCTAAAATTGATTCTCAAGTGATACTTGAAAAGGATCCAGAGAGTAAGAATATGGAACAAATACCAATATTCTATTTAATCAATGCTCTACAAAAGATATTTTTTAATTTAAATCCAGAAGAAATATTTACATCAATTCCAGAGTCTATATCAGGTCTGTTAAAACCCGGAAGTATAGTGCTTTACCTAATTAATAATGAATCAGATGAATTCAGAACCTACAGAAAAACTGAAACAGGATTTGCAGATTTTTCATTAAAAATCAAAGGTAATATATTTTTAGAATCAATAAAGGATGGAAATATAATTAATTTAATTCATCCTTCTAAAGAACAATTAGTCCTAGTTAATCATAGTACAGATACCGAAACAGAAGTAAATGACCTGTTGATATACCCGATAAAAAATAATAACGATAAAGTAATTGGAATATTACAATTAATAAATAATATTAAGGGGGCTTTCAATTCAGAGGACGAAAAACTGATGGGTGAATTGTCTCCCTTAGTTGCTTTGGCTATTGAAAACTCAACTTATGTTAAAGATTTACTTTATTCTGACAGATTAGCATCTTTAAACAAAGCAGCCAATTTTTTACTACAGAACATCAAAAATCCAATTATAACAATTAGACAATATTCCGAGCACATAAAAAAACAAAACTTAAATAAAGAAATAAACCTAATTATAGATATGATTGTTGAACAAGGAAATTGCGTATTAGATCTTGTGCAAACAACTTTAGGATTTTCGGAAGACAAATCGAATTCAAATCCTCAACCTATTTTATTGACCAACGTTTTAAATTATATCCTTTCAATGCTTGCTGGATATGTCGAAAGCCGGAATGTAAAGTTATTTAAAAAATTTGAAGGAGATGGATTGGTTAATATAGATAAAAAAGAATTTTATCAAGCTTGCTTACAAATTGCTAATAATGCTTGTGATGCAATGCCCCAAGGAGGAAATTTATATATAACGACAACGAAAAAAGGGGACAAAATACATATAGAATTTAGGGATAATGGATTTGGAATTTCCGACAGTATAAAAGGCAGGATATTCGAACCATTTGTAACCTCTGGTGATAAAGAGAAGAGTGGATTAGGATTAGCTATAGCTAAAAAGATAATAAATGAACAAAATGGAATAATCCGGTCAGAGAGTAATTTAGGGGAAGGGGCTATTCTGATAATTGAATTGCCTGTTTTAGAATAATTAAAATGGATTATAATCTTATTACTGTTTTAGGCCCTACGGCTGTAGGCAAGACGAAATTGGCAGCACAGATAGCATATTATTATGATGGTGAAATAATATCGGCTGACAGCAGACAAGTTTATAAAGGAATGAATTTAGGGACTGGTAAAGATTATGATGATTATATTATTAATAAGAAAAAAATACCTTATCATTTAATAGACTTAATATCTCCAGCCGAAGAATTCAATGTTTTCTTATTTAAAGAATATTTTATTAAAGCTGTAACAGAAATTACTGAAAGAGAAAAAATACCGGTACTTTGCGGAGGAACAGGATTATATTTGAGCGCTCTAATTCAGAATTACAAACTAAAACATAAGAATATTATTTCCAGGGAAGAGCTAGAAAAGTTGACTTTTGATGAATTAAAATCATTATACCTTGAATTAAATAAATCGCCACATAATACGACTGATTTATTAGACAGAAATAGAACAATGGAAGCATTAATGATTTTGAAATCAAACGATAAAAAGTATTCAGATACAAGTACTTTAAAATCTTATACTATTGGAATAAATCCAGGGCGAGAAGAAATTAAACGAAGAATTTCACACAGGTTAAAAGGCAGATTAGAGTCGGGGATGATAGAAGAAGTAAAATTATTAATGGATAAAGGCATAGATGTTGAAAGAATGATATCCATGGGACTTGAATACAAATTTATTGCATATTATTTAACCGGAAAGCTAGGATATAATGACATGTTCCAGCAATTAAACAGCGCCATAATTGGCTTTGCTAAGAGACAAATGACCTGGTTCAGAAAAATGGAAAATGATGGAATAATGATTAATTGGATTGAATCAAATGATTTTTTAAAGGCAAAAGTATTAATTGAAAGTGCAGGATTTAGAAGTATCTAAATATTTAGATAAATATTCGATTAGAGGAATTGATCTTATATGGAAACCGGATAATAAAATAACATCTGCGGTTGTTATCCCTGCTATACAAGAATATGAAAACATTAAAACGGTACTCCTTTCTTTAATTAAAAATGAGTCAAAATATTTCACAAACACCTTATTTATTTTTGTAATAAATAACATTCCTTCATCGAATATGTTTGTTAAAGAAGACAATAAACGATCCATTAATTTATTAAATAACATTATATACAAATGCCCGGGAGATAATTTTATTAATAATATCCTAGACTCAGGTTTGAAAATAGGGTTTATAGACGCTGCTTCACAAGACAAAGAGTTATCCGAAAAAGAAGGAGGGGTAGGGTTAGCAAGAAAAATTGGATTGGATGCTGCAATAAATATTTTTAATTACAATGAGAAGAAAAGAAAAAAAATCTTGATTTGCCTAGATGCTGATTGTACCGTTAAAGCAAACTATTTAACTGAAATCCATATGGCATTTAAAGAACGCGAAGTAAAAGCAGCGTCGATATATTTTGAGCATACTCTTACCTCATCTGAAAATGACAATGCGGCAATTATTTGTTATGAAATTTTTTTAAGATATTATATAATGTGTTTAAGATATGCTGGATCTTATTATGCATTCCATACTATCGGATCATCTATGGCATGCGATCATGAAATTTATATAAAAACCGAGGGAATGAATAAGAAAAAGGCAGCAGAAGATTTTTATTTTCTCGAAAAAATTTCGAAACATACAAAAATCGAAAATATAAACACCACAGCTGTATACCCATCTAAAAGGAATTCATGGAGGGTGCCTTTTGGAACAGGACAAAGAATAACCCGATTTCATGCAAATACACATAAAGAGTACCTTTTATATGATCCCTACATTTTTGAGGTACTTAAAAAGTGGCTAAATCTGTTCCATTCCGGAGATATTTTAAACACCAAAGAATATCTTAGATATGCCAGGTTAATTTGCAAGGGTTTATTTGAATTTCTGGTACAACAAAATTTCACTTCAAATTTTGAAGCCATTTATAAATCCTCGAAATCTGAATTACAGATCAGAAAACAGCAACTTCGCTGGTTCGATGGATTCAGAACATTAAAATTAATTCATTTCCTTCGTGATAATTATTTTCCAAACATAAGTATGTTTGAAGCTCTGGATATTTTATTTGTAAAAATAAATATCCCCTTACCAGTCAGAGGAAATAAAAATGTTCCTGATTTGAAAATACAATTACAATATTTAGAAAAATTGAGAATTCTTGATAGAAAATTATGAAATTAATTATTTTCCATTATTATACTTCGGAAAAAAATGATAGTAAAAACCCGGATTGATGAAATTCAGAATTTTCTAACGGATGCCTCAAACTATAAGGGATTCTGTGAAGCTGTTTATTTTCCAGTAAACACAGAAGATATATCTCAAATACTTAAAGAAGCTAATAATAAAAGAATACCAGTTACTATTTCCGGAAACGGGACTGGATTAGCAGGAGGGAGAGTTCCTGAGGGCGGAATAGTCATTTCCACAGACAGATTAAATAAAATACTTGAAATAAATGTTGAGAAAATGTATGCTGTTTCAGAACCAGGGGTTGTACTTTCAATCCTACTTTCAACCCTGAAAGAGAAACAACTGCTGTATCCTCCAGACCCGACCGAAAATAATTGTTATCTCGGCGGAACTGTCGCAACCAATGCAAGTGGAGAAAAAACATTTAAATATGGACCTACCCGAAATTACATCCTTGAGTTAGAAATTGTATTAGCAGATGGAGAAATACTTAATCTGAAAAGAGAAAAAAATTTAGCCGATAAATTAAACCTTAACTTAAGAACTGAATCAGGCAAAGTAATAGATCTTCAACTTCCCTCATATAATATGCCTAATACAAAAAATTCGGCCGGCTATTTTATTAAACCAGGGATGGATGCAATTGATCTATTTATAGGGTCTGAAGGAACTCTCGGGGTAATTACAAAAATAAAAATCAAACTACTTCCTGCCCCAGAAAAAATAATATCATGCATTGTATTTTTTGATAATGAAGAAAATGCATTAGATTTTATTCAGAAATGCAGGGAAATATCATATACATCCAGAGCTTATAGAAATATTCAAGCAATTGATGCGTTATCACTGGAATATTTTGATACAAAAACATTGGATTTTATGAGAGAGGATTATAAACAAATACCTCCAAATGCTATCGCAGGAGTTTGGTTTGAGCAGGAAGTTACTAAGGCTAATGAGGAGTATTTTCTGGATGAATGGCTTTCTCTAATTGGAGAATATCATGGAGATGAAGAAAACGCATGGTTTGCATTTACCGAAGCAGATACTGAAAAACTTCAAGAATTCCGTCATGCCATACCATTGAAGATAAATGAATTTATTACAAGAAATAATATGAGGAAATTAGGGACAGATGTGGCAGTTCCAGATATAAAATTCAAAGAGCTATACAATTTTAGTAAAAAGAATGTACTGGAATCGAAATTAGGATATGTAATTTATGGTCACTTTGGAAATTCTCATATGCATTTAAATATGCTCCCAAGGAACGAAGAAGAATATCTTAAAGGAAAAATTGTTTATAATAGTATATGCAAAAAAGCCATAGAATTAAATGGGACAATTTCTGCCGAACACGGTGTTGGTAAATTGAAAACTACTTACCTTTTAGAAATGTATGGAGAAGTAACCATTAAGAAAATGGCAGAAATAAAAAAAATTCTGGATCCAAATATGATATTAGGTTCCGGAAACATATTTAAAGCTGATATAATTTAGCAAAAAAAATTAAATTAGTTCGTCGATAGCGCTAACTAAATCAGATTTCGAAAATGGTTTTATTAAAAACTTATCAGCTCCAGCATCAAAGAAATTTCTTATTTTATCTTCTAAAAACTCGCTTGATAAAATAAGAACAGGTTTATTTGTTAGTCCCTTTATTTGTCTACAGAAATTTATTCCCTCCCGCCAATAATTTTGTTCAACATTAAATATTACTAATTCATAATTATCAGCATGTACCATTGAAGGGTCAAAACTATTATAACTAACTGATTTGATATTGTGTGTTAATTTTAGAAAAGCATTTAACAGATCATATGTTTCCTTTGAAGAATCCAACATTAATATTTTTTTCCTATTTTCAATTCCCGCAGTAATTTTTTCCTCAATTCTAGAGAGACTCTGAGCTAAGGGGAGTGTAAAAGTAAAGGTTGAACCCACACCCTTTATAGAATCCACCAAGAGAGATCCGCCCATTTTTTCAATATATCTTTTTGCAAGTGCGAGCCCGAGTCCATTCCCTTCATAGGTTCTACCAATATCAAGATCCTCCTGACTAAATGGTCTAAATAAATGATCCAGATATTCAGCAGATATTCCAACACCTGTGTCTTTAATTTTACAAATAGCTAACTCCCGATCTTCCAGCGTATTAACTTCGACCTCAATGAATCCCTGCTTAGTAAATTTTACAGCATTGTTCAAAAGAATATTGACAGCATTTTCTATTGACTGAATATCTGCAGCAACAAAGACTGGGGTAGGCATAAATCGAGTTTTAATAGTTAAATTTTTCTCATGGGCAAATTCGTTGATCATAGCAATACTATTTTCCAATATAGTTGAGAGTTCAACAGACTCAACATTTACTTTATAAATACCTGCTTCAATTTGCGCAAATTCAAGCATTTGCGTGATGCTTTTAAATAATCTTTCACTCCCGCTATAGAGATTATCCAGATAAATCCGATCCTCAACATTTATTTTATCCCGCATGCTTTCTTTAATTATAGAAGAATAACCTAGTACTATATTTAGTGGTGTTCGCAGCTCATGTGAAAGCACATTAAGAAATGTATTTTTCAACCTTTCGGCTTCCCTATTGCCCTCTCGGGCTTTCCGGATTTCGGCTTCAGTTAATATAATCTCTGTCTGGTCTTCATGAAGAAAAACAGCAAATATTTCTCCGTCCAATTCCAAAGGAATTATCTTTGTACTTAAATAAGGAATTGTAGAATCCTTGCTTTTGAGTAGAGAATCGCTATAATTATTTATGAAGAGTTCAGACTTATTTTTGAAAACTTCATTTAATTTTGAATAAATATTTATTTTTTTTAGCCCGGGGTCATCAAACAAATTGTATTCTTTTAGTTCATCGATACCAAAACCCCAGACAGTGATAAAAGATTTATTAACAAAAATGACCGAGCCACCAGGTGCAACTATTTGTATTGGAAATGGAATCGAGTCATAGAGAAGAGCGAAATATTTGAATGATTTATTTTTCATATGTTATGGTATCGGAAGTGAGAACTGGATAGAAGTCCCATTTTTTATTTCTAATAGTTTAATCTCACCTTTATGCCTATCGATTATACTTTTACAAAGGAATAATCCATATCCTATTTTATTTTTAACAGGAAGATCAAACAAGTTATATAAAATATCTTTGGGAATACCTGGCCCATTGTCCTCAATTTCTACATAAATATTTCCTTCCTTTGCATAAGTTCTAACGCTAATATTAGCATCATTCTTTGCTTCAGCCGAATTGGAAAATAAGTGCACTATAAGATTCTGAATCTGTTCAGAATCATATATACAAAGTGGAATATTATTAAATTCAGTCTGAAAAGTGATTTTATTGAATTTTTTCATATGGGAGATATATTTAATAACAGACTGAATTGTCTGGTTAAGGTCTCCACTATCTTTATTCAAATACATAATTGAGGTTTCGAGTAAAACTTGCGCATATTTCTGAATATTTCTAATACTATCAACAGCAACTTTGGATTTCAATTTCAATCTATCAAAGAAAATCGAATCTGTGCTTTTAAATTTATCTTCAAAATCTTTTTGAGATTTCTCAATATTTCTCATAAGACTTTCAGTTTCTAGTAGGGCAAGATGGACAAGGCCCTGTAAGGATTGTCCAATCTCAGAATCTATACTTGATTTCAAAGCTTTTCGTTCCGCTTTAATAAGCAACGAATTGGCTTCCTGAAGGGCATTATAAGCTTTTACCTGTCCATTGTAAAGCTGTGCATTTCTAATTGCTGTGGCAGCCTGCCCAGCAAGAATCTCAAAAGTATCAGTTAGTTCTTTTATTTTAATTTTATGCAAGTGTTTACTATCAACATAAATAACACCGATCTTTCTATCTTCTGTTATGAGGGGAGAGCATAGTATGGTCTGTAATTCAAGTCTTAATATACTTTTACTTGGATCGTGATTAGTATCGCTTTGAGCGCCTTCAATAAAATTAGACTGCCCGGTTAAAAATACATCTTCAACCACCGTAGTACTAACATTAAACGAATCTTCATTAAGGAAATTATTCTTAGAATCGATACCTAATTTATATTCAAGTTTTCCATCTAAATTTTTCAATACAACAAACCCACGGTCTGAACCAGTTAGTTTTATCGCATATTTCAGAACTAGTTCGAGAACATCCTCGAGAATAAGGGAGCCATTAATACTATTTACAATATTTAATATTATTTCAAGGTTTTTGATTTTCTCACTCGAAGAGGATACTGAAGAAATATCCTTGTTCGCTATATCTTTTTTCAGGTCAGAAAATTTCATAGAATTAATAATATAATTGAAGATATTTTAATATAGGCTTTTAATTCAAAATAATAAATGGCAGAAATAAATAAAAAGGAATTCCCGAAAGTTTTTACTATTTGAGCTGAAAAATTTCTTCTTTCAGTTTTTTGACAATATCAGTGGAATTTATATTGCGGAAATACTCAAGAGAAGATCTGAAAGCTTCAAGAGCTTTATCATTAAGTTCCATATCGACATAAAGTTTGCCCATTTCAAATTGTGTTTCAGCCTTATTCAGATCATTCGATAATTCCAGGTTTATCCTCAAACTAGTAAGGAAGTAGGATTCAGAGAGTTTGAAGTTATTAAGACTTCTTTCTATAATACCCTTTATTTTATAAATATCTGCCATAGATAGCCTATCATTCAGCTTATCAGAAATTTCCATAGCTTTGTCTGCGAAAGCAGAAGCAAAATGATAGTCCTTCAATTGAGTAAAAATGAAGGCCTTACTTAAATAGGAAATTCCAAGTTTAGAGAGAACCCCCATTTCAAAGAAAAGAGCTATACTTTTATCAAACTCGGATAATGCAGAATCAAATTCGCCTTTCTGAGTAAACAGCATACCAATATTGTGCCTCAATTCGGCAATTCTATTTAAATCATGAGTCTGTTCAAATATAACCAGCGCGCGATGAAAGCAGGTAAATGCTTCATCGAAATTCCCTTGCATATTATTTAGAATGCCTAAATTTATTTCAATTATTCCAAAAAGTGCTTTATTCTTAGCATGGTTGAGTAAAGATAGACTTAATTCAAAATGTGATTTAGCCTTTTTTATATTTCCACGTTCGCCAAATATTGTACCTAGAAAATTTTCACAAAAAGCAATACCATTATTATCTTTCTGCAATTTATATGCATTCCTCGCTTTTTTAACAAGAGTGAGACTTTCCTTCCAATATGCTTGTTTTTCATAAATATCGGCGATAGCGAGAAAGCAGTTTATTTTAATATTGGATAATTTACTCTCATTACCAGTTGCCAATAGCAGTGAATCAAAAATACTAATTGCAGCATCATACTCTCCTGTTTTTTTAACTGTATTCCCAAGAGTTAAGAAAAACTGAACCTGTTTTAGATGAGATAGTTTTTTTTGAGCATAAGTAATTAAAAGGTCGATTTGAGCTCGTGAAATTTTTGCCCTGGAATCGACCTCATTATTTTGACTAGTAACAACAGGAGATGATATCAACCAATTTTCATCAGAGACAGATAGTATCTGTTTGATCTCATGGATTTGATCCGTACTGAAGAATGGAATTAATATCTTCTCAATTTTCTGCAAAATAAAACAACATATTAAGTGATTAAATTATGCTCTACCGCAGTTAGCTCTGTGGATCGTCGCCATCTAAAGTCGACCATCCATATCTGGAGAAGTGACTTATCTGGGCACCGAGAACGACAAGCAGACCTTGTGCGATATTAGCATTTACATAAGTAAATTTCGCCGGAACGATAGTTGAGCCATCTAAATAGGCGAAAACCAATTTAGAGGCATCATAACCAGCAAGATTTACACCGGTGAAAGTAAGATCCAAACTTAGATTTTTCTGAAAAGTTTGAGGGCTAGGCGAAAAGTCTATACCCGCAGTTTCAGTATTCACAGTATAGGAAATTACCTGTGTACCGGAAAAAGCACCTTTAGGAATCGATAATTTGGCAGTAACTAAGGCCCAATTTCCATTATTCTTGAAAACCTGGGTCAGTTCAACAGTACCGCCTTTGCTTCCGTCGATAGATTTGGAAGCAGTATAAGTATTCTCTACTGCTAAGGAGCCAGTAGTGTTGATTTTTATCCATTCTCTTTTAGCCTGGTTTTGCTGAGATGGAGGACCCACAATGGAATTCTCCCTCGCGCAACCTGCCAGTATAAAAGCGGCCAGGATGGGCACTACTAGGTAGTACTTCATAGAACACCTCTCAAATAATTAAATTGAAAATAGAATTATTTCCCCCTAAGAGATCAATTAGGGGTTGCTAATGTGACAAGGTTCATGCCATCCAAATAGATAAAGAAATAAGTGAAAATGTGAATTGGAGCACTAAATAAGGTAATTATTACTTATTTAATCTAGTAAAAAAGTGAACATTGTAATATTTCATTACAATTAACTTTTCTTTTGTTTAAGAAGAATATCTAATTTAGGACGTGAAATGCCAAGTTGTTTAGCAGCTTTTGATTTATTACCATTCATTTTTTGCAATATTTCCATTGCATAGAGTTTATCAATTTGTTTTAAATTAACATTTTCATACTCAAATTTTAATTTAACAAATTGGGGAGGAATAATTTCATTAGGTTTTCTTTGAGGTGGATTATTAAATAGATGGGCGAAATGATTTAGAGTGAATATATTTCCTTCATTTAAAAGAATTGCTCTCTCAAAAGAATTACGTAATTCTCTAACATTTCCAGGCCAAGGATATTTAAGGATAAAGTCCTTAAGTTCAGGGGCTATTTTAGTTATATCTTTATTAAATAATTTATTGAAATGTTTGATAAAATGGTCAGCAAGAATCAGCACATCTTCTCCCCTATCTCTAAGGGGGGGAAGTTCAATTGTAACCGTGTTAAGTCTATGAAAAAGATCCCTACGAAACAGGTTATTTTCCAATTGTACACGTAAATCTTTATTGGTAGCTGAAATAATTCTAGCTGAAATAGGAATATCTTTTATTCCACCCAAATGCCTAATTATCTTTTTCTCAATTGTCCTCAAAAGTTTAGATTGAATTGAAATACTTAAATCACCAATTTCATCGAGAAAAAGAGTCCCCCGATCTGCAAGTTCAAAAAGACCTTGTTTTTTGTTTTTCGCATTAGTAAAAGCTCCGGGTTCATATCCAAATAGCTCAGACTCAAGAAGAGTTTCCGGAATTGAAGTACAGATAATATCAACAAATGGGGATGCATTACCAAAAGCATAATTATGAATAGCCCTTGCCAGAAGTCCTTTGCCGGTACCTGTTTCCCCCAGAATCAGAACATTAATATCTTTCTTGTCTGCAATTTTTTTTGATAAATCCAATATTTTAAGAATTTCAGAAGAATTACCTATTAAAGCGTCAAAATCTGAATCTTCTATTGTGGAAATGGGGGAATCTTTTTTAGTTAGATATGAATTATTAATTATAATTTCCTGAAGATAGGCTACCATTTTAAAATATTCAAAAGGGAAAACAAAGATGTCTGAATAACCCCATTTGATTAAATTACTAGCTACCAGAGCATCTTTTTCTTTAAGGATAAAGATAATTTTATTCCTTATATCATCCCTCTTGTCCAACAAAGCTTTATATATTCCAGAGTCAATGTTCTCAACCTGGATTATAATGATTTCGTTTGGTTTGACTTTAAACAGCTCTGGAAAGGAATATTTTAATGAGTAATTTTCCAAATTAATCTGTTCAATAGCTGAGATAATAGATGAAGGATCTTCAGCAGAAAAGACAGATATCTCTACATTCACCGCTTTCATCAATAGCTTTTCTGCATTATTAATAGCCTCTTATAGGCATCATTTCTTTCAGGGTTTTCCATAATAATAGATTTAATTTTTTCATTTTTAATATTATTAAAAATAAAATCCAAAACTGCTATTGCAAAAATATTAAATTCTTCCGATTTAGAATAATTTCCTCTTTCATAATAGTTTAAGGCCAACCGAAAAAGTACTTTCCAGGAAAGTTCTGTTATTCCTGATATCTTGATATAATCGTAAGCTTCAAGTAAATAATCAATGGGGATACCAAAAGAATTTTTATTTGTTGATAATAATGCAAACATATAATTCTTTTCTGCATTGAATAATTTATTCTCAGAACATAACGCAGAGAAATGATCATCCCTCAATACAGAAGCAGCTTCATCATAACTACCCACCTTGATATAAAGATTTACCAACTGAACTGATACAAAGAAAAAGTTAATTTTATCATCAAAATCCTGATATTGATCCTTTATCCTATTATAAAATTTTATTTCATCGTCAATAATTCCAGAGAGACCTGAATGGAGTAAAGTTAAAAGATTGTAATTTACTTTATGTTTCTCTATTACTTTTTCATCAGTAATTTTATTTTTCAGAACCTCAATTACCGTGCTAAGATTCTGCAAATCGCCAATAACGAAAAATAATTTACCAAGTAAAAAAAGAGATTCCATTTCTTCATTCAGGTTCTTCAAATTACTAAAGATTTTTATTGAATTTTCAATTGTTTCAATTGCTTTTTCATATTCGCAAGCTAATAAATATACCTCACACAAATTATACATTACTAACCCTTGTCCGCTTCTATTACCGAGGCTAACAAAGATAGAAAGTGCCCGATTATAATAGTCAACAGCTTTATCTAAGTTCAGATTATCAAAGTAATAAATGCCATAATTACTGAGGAGTTTTGCTTCTAAATCCAAATTACCAATTGATGAACTTATTTCAAGGGATCTATTCCAATAATCTTCAGCTTTATCATATTCTCCTTTCATATTATATACATTGCCGATATTTTTTTCCATCTGGGCAACTTTAAAATTAAGTCCTTTATAGTTATAATAATTCTCAGCCAGCTCAAAATTATTCAAAGCAAGACTCAAATTATTTTCTTTGAAAATGGAAATCATGCCTAGAAGGCTATAACATTTTCCTTTTACAGATTCATCAGCCATATTATCATTAATAATTCTTCGACAGATTTTTTCTGCATCAGCATAATTATTAAGCTCATATTCTGCATTTGCAACTTCGGCAAGCAGTTTTAGCTGCTTAACCAAATCATCAATTTTAACAATCAACCGGTTAAGAAGGTTTTTGCCTTCCTCAATTTTGCCAGAGCCAATAAGACAACTCCCTTTCAACAACAATAGTTCGTTATTTTTGTCCTCATTTTTCTCATGAGCCAGGAGTTCATTAATTATTGTCTCAGCATTACTGAATTCATTCAAATTAAACAACACAGATACCAGATTGAACTTAATCTCAATAATATCACCCTTTTCCAAAGTAAGACTGAGATATTTCATTAGTAACTTCTTTTTATAGCTATAGGCTGAAATTTTTTCAGCTGCGATAAGTTCTTCTTTAATTACATCATAACTTCTTTTATATTCTTCCGATAATTCAAACTGCCGAGCAAGTTCAATCCGGTTAAAGTTATAAATGCTATTCTGGATTTTCTTAGCTGTCCTACTATGTAATTCTTTTTTATTATCCAGATTATTATAAACATAATTTTTTATCCCATCAGACGTAAAATTCATAACATTCCGCAGGTGAACGGGTAGTATAATGTTTTTTTGAAGAAGGGATGAAACAATAAAATTAATTTCCTGAGAGGACATATCTAAAAGAATAGCTACAGCATCCTGATCTATTGAGATGTCAAATAAAGAAATAAGTTCAGTCACTAATAATTCCTTATTGGATAGAGATGACAATCGATATTTATAGATATCCTCCTGTGAACTTTGAAGCAGCCTTCGCAATTTTTTATCTGTAGATATTTGAATGTCATCCGATAGATAATCCATGAGCCCCAACAATAAAATATCTTTGATAAAACCTACGATATTGCCTGGCAGCAGATCGGCATATAAAAGTATAATTTTCCTGACTTCATCACGAGGGAAGGCTTCGAAATATCCTTTTTCCAAGAATTCATTTAAGTCGGATTCAGTAAAGGATGATAGATTTATTTCCTGTAATTCAGAAATACCTGTTGAAAGAAAAGGCAAACCGGGGCTTTCTGCAAGAATGAATTTCCTTTTATTAACCTGAAGAATAGGGATAACATTTTTAAGAACATCCAGGGTTAGTTCATCAATTTCATTAAAATTATCAAATAGAATAAAGAAATTGCAATCACGTGATATTTTAGAAAAAAGACCTTTAATCCTGTCAATAATATCTTCAGGTGGATTAAAAATTAATTCTTTGAATTGGACTTTCTGATCATTAGAAATAGAATTGAATACTGATTCATTAAAGAGAATTTTAAGAAGAAATTCTTTAATAAAATCAAGTCCTGACTTAGATTTATAATAATTTATCAGGACGGCTTCATCAAATTCATTATAGATTTTATTAAGAAGAGAAGATTTTCCTGCACCATCAGATCCTTTAACAGCAAAAACTTCACTGCTTGATTTATCAGTTAAATAACCGATCAGAACTGAATATGCTTCTTTCCTGTCGACAAATAAATCTGCAGGTGCCCAATTTTGGGAATATTCTTTAATTAAGGACTTATCAATTTCATTGAGAATCCGGATCGAGTTTTTATAACGATCCGAAGGATCTTTTGAAAGTAGTTTTTTTACAATATTTATTATAGCCGGAGAATAAATGGAATCAGGAAACTCAAATCCTTTTTCCAGGTGAGCTTTATAGATACCCATTTCAGTACCCTGATCAAAAGGAAATTTATTATAGATCAACCTATAAAGAAGAATACCGAACGAATACAGGTCCGCCCGATAGTTATGGGTTTCCCTTTTGAGAATCTCCGGAGCAATATATTCAGCGGTTCCGAAGATAGTATTTTCTGTGGGTCCATGAACATGTCTTGCAAGACCGAAATCGATTAATTTAATCTGAGGTTTGCCATTAGAGTAATCAATTAAAATATTTTCGGGCTTAAGATCATAGTAGATATAATTAGACTGATGCAGATAAAAAAGTAGAGCAGAAATTTGTATAATAATTTCAGTAAGGTCGACTTCTGAATATTTAGGAACCGATAACAAACTCTTTCCGGGAAAATATTCCATAGTAAAGAACTTAGAACCGGCGGAAATATTTTCATAACTACTTTCCAGAACAGTTCCCCTTTCAATCGCTTTGACAATATTTGGGTGTTCCAGATTTTTAAGATTAAGAAACTCAGTTCTAAATGAAACAAGATCCCCGGAATCATTAGAGTTAGTTAAAACTTTTACTGCAATTTTTTGATTAAAGCTTTCATGATCAGAGCATAGAAAAACGCTACTCCTTCCTTCCCCTATTTTTTTAATTAATTCATATCTTCCGTTTATCATTTCTTAACCCTCGGATTAAATACAATTTTAATCCTGTTTCCTAAACTATTTGTCATGAATAATGTAAAAAAGAGTGCGAGGCCCGGAAAGAGAATCATCCACCATGCATGAGTGATATAACTTTGTCCTGATTCAATCATACCCCCCCATGAAGGATATATTCCACCGGTACCAAGACCAAGATAACTTAATGCAGATTCAGCCAGGATAACATTACCGAACTGAAATATAAGATTGACAATTACCGGGGCAGAAATAACAGGAAGCATTTCTGAAAAAATTAGTTTAAAATTACCAACACCAAGCAATTTTGCAGTTAAGAAATAATCTTTCTCTTTCAAAGTAATAATTTCACCTCTGACAATTTTGAACAAGCCCATCCATCCAGAAAAACCAAGGACTATTATAATAGAGACAATTGAATTTCCAAAAAGAGCAATAATTAATATAATAAGGAAAATCACGGGAAAAGACAGAAACATTTCAGAGAGACGGTTAAGGGATGAATCAAGAATACCTCCAGTAAACCCTGCGAAGAATCCCAAAAGCGATCCCAGGATGAAAGTTATCAAAACTGATAAAATCCCAATAGTAATTGAAATTCTTGCACCATAGACTAGCCTTGAGAAAATATCTCTTCCAAATTCATCAGTCCCCAGCAGGAAATGTTTCCTGGAAATCTTAAAATCCCCCTCCGAATGATCGGCACCAGATATCAAGAGAGAATACCGTTGCCCTTTCTGAAAATAAGAAAGAACAGAATCTTTTTTAATGCTATCGGCGAACAATAAATTATCATCAAAAGAATTCTTAATTACTTTTTGTTTTAAGGAAAAGTATGTGCCTAAGGCATCATGGTTTTTCAAAGAATGTATCTGGTCAACAGAAGAAAGAGGTGGTAGAAGTTTTGTAACATTAATATTCTTTTGAAATTCTGGATGGGATGTCGTAATAAGAGGTGCAAAAACATAAAGAATAAAAAGGATAATTATAGTAATTGAAGAAAAGGATACACCGGAATTCAGGAATCGTAAGGATTTCCTGTAAATAACAATAACAGCTGGTAATATAATTATTAATATTGCAGACAGAAAACAATCAAAAAGATTTAAGGTACATTGCCCCGCAGCGATAGAATAATCCGTGAAGAATAATTTTATAAAATAAAACAGGAGAAGGAAAGAGTTAATTATATATTCAAACCTAAATACCAGGATAAGAATTAAAACCGAAAAGAGGAATACACGATTGGATATAACCTTCTTCAATTAATCATTCCCGCTATTAATCTTTTATCAATTTCAGCTTTAAGTAAATCAGCAAGGAGATTACTAATAATTATTAATACACCGGAAATAAAAGTGCAGCCAACTACCAGGGGGTAATCGCGTGAGAGAATTGCATTAACTGTTAATCTGCCCATACCCGGAAGTCCAAAAATTACTTCAGTGATAAGCGCGCCGCTAAAAAGTATTCCTAATTCAACACCGGCAATAGAAATTAAAGGACTAATGGCATTGGGAATAATGTGTTTTTTGGTAATTTCTTTTTTTGAAAGACCGTACCCGTATGAATTCAGAACAAAGGGTTTATTAAAGACCTCATCAAGATTATCTCT
The DNA here is from genome assembly GCA_031292435.1 of Ignavibacteriaceae bacterium. Taxonomy (GTDB): domain Bacteria; phylum Bacteroidota; class Ignavibacteria; order Ignavibacteriales; family Ignavibacteriaceae; genus Fen-1301. Next base: position 3,571 of record JARLHD010000311.1, on the reverse strand, counting down.
AAGATATTTATAGAACACAGCAATTCCTCCAAGCGATAGAGTAATAACAGGAAGAATCATATGAAGGAAATAATCAGTAATCCTGGCGCTACCGGATAACGATTCAGAATCATATGACATTAGTCCTGAGGCAGGCAAGAGTTTTAATTTTTCCGAAAATATAAAGATTAGGAACACTCCTAAAACAAAAGAAGGAATTGCATAAAGTACAAGACTTGTTTTATTCAAAAACCTGTCAACAATACCATTGATTTTCTTTACGGATAACAATGCTAGGAAATAACTAATAGTTATCTGAATAATAAAACTGATGAGTGAGAATACAAAAGTGAAGTAAAGGTAATTCTTTATTACTCCGGCTACCGGTTTCCGGAATTCATAAGATACACCAAAATTACCTGTAAAAATATTAGAGATAAACTGTATGAATTGTTCTGCGATAGGTTTATTCAGGCCGAAAGATTCTTTTATCTTTTGTGCAAGTCCTGGATTTAATTCAGGTGATACGAATTTTAGAGAAGGATCTCCCGGCGAAATTCTCAGAAGGATAAAAATAAAACATACCATTAAAAGCAGAACCAATAACGAGGAGAATAATCTTTTCAATACAAGGAGTAGTATGCTGCTTTGACGCATAAGTTTAATTCTTTACCGACCAATTCCAGCAATGATGGACTGATCCGAGAGGAGTAATTTTAATATTCTCAAGCCTGTCGTTATAGGCAACATTATTATCAATCCAATAAAGAAAAGATACAGGTTCATCCTGATAGAGAATTTCCTGAAGCTGCTTATATAGCTCGTTTTTCAAAGAACCTGGTTTTGACTTCTCAATCTTGTCAAGAAGCTCATCTACAGTGGAATTTTTATAAGAAGTCAAATTAAATGACCCTTGTTTTAAGTCTGAGTACCAGTATGGTTTAAGGTCGATCGGTATAGGAACAGACCAACCGGCAAGCCAGGCATTAAGTTTATGAGTAAACATTTTCTCCATAAAAACTCCCTGCTCAAGAGGTTCCGCTTTAACATCTACGCCAATAGCTTTAAGATTATTTTTTATTACCGTAGCAGCAAATTCACGTCGTGGGTTTCCACCTGCATAATTTAAAATAAAAGAAAACTGAACTCCATTCTTTTCAAGAATACCATCTTTATTTATATCCTCCCACCCGTCTGAGGCTAATAATTCTTTAGCTTTTTGAGGATCATAATCAAAGGGTTTAAGATTATGGTTATAAGAGTCCTTGAAAATCGGAGCAACAGGTCCAACCGCAAGGTCACCATTATTTCCCAGATATTCGGTAAGTATTTCTTCCCTATTAATCGCATAGGTAAGAGCATTTCTCACTTTCGGATTACTGAATAAATCAATTTTATTGTTCCAGCCAGCATAATCATATTCCCTTCCCTTAACAGCAGATATTTTTATTCTATTCAAAGCTTTAAGATCTGAAAGCTGGTCAGGTTTAACATTCTCCATCAGGTCAATTTCCCCATTCTTAAGCTGTGTGACACGGGAATTATAATCAGGAATTACTTTGAATATTAATTCTTTAACAGTGCCTGGTTTATAGAGAAAAGAATTTTCATCTGCTTTCAGAATAATTGACTGTGTAGGATTCCATTTGGAAAGATAGAAAGGACCGCATGTAACGGAATCGTTTCCTTTTTCAAGCTGGACAAATTTCTTCCTATCGAAATTTGAGAAGACATGTTTAGGAAGAATTGGGGGATCAATGTCAACTAATCCCGGATTACTATGAGGCTTGAAATGAATTTTAATTGTGTAAGGATTATCTGAATCAAATGATTTCTGAAGATCAATATGCTGATCCTTTTCAAGATAGAATTTATTGAAAGTCCCAAAGAAGCGGCTCTGGACATCCGGGTCTGAATAGACATCAAAAGAGAAGATAACATCCTCTGCTGTTAATTTATGCCCATCCCGCCAATTTATGTCATCCCTAAGATTTAGAGTTATTGTAGTAGAATCATCGTTCCATACCCAGTTTTTTGCAGCCATCGGAGATGTTTTAACATCACCGTCAGAGTCATTCCATTCATGCTGAACGAGACTGAGGTAGAGGAGCTCAGTAATATTGACTTCCTGAAAAGAGAACGCAAAAAGAGGATTCAATGATTCGGCATCGGCAGGAATAGCTACTACAATCCTGTCATTTTTTTCATGGTTATTATTTACACAGGAAGGTAAATATATTGCTAAGATTAAAACAATGCAGAAGAATACTTGTTTCGGTTTCATCGTTAACAATTTATCATTTTGCTAAACAAATTAAAACAATTGGAGTGTTTATTTTTATTTAATATTCCAATAAGTAAGGGAATTAGATATTTTCCTGTCAGCAAGTTTAAAGAATGCAGCTCCATAAATTTCCAGTGGTTTGCCGGCAGGATAGGCAACAATATTTTCCTTTGGTGTGCAATTGATTATCCACCGAACGACAACCATATCCCCTTCAGCATACGCCCATTCAGATTTAAATTTAATCCCTGTAAACGTATTAAGGAAATTAGATATTGAATTTGCAATCGCAGTTCTACCTTTTAGAAGTGTATCTCCTTTTATGGAACGTGCCTCGGCATTCCCTATATAGGCATCGACTGCTTTGACCGGATCCTTCAGATTAAAGGCATTATTATAAAATGCTAGCACAACTTTTCTATTTGCATCTGTCTCTTTAATAAGCTGTGGATTTTCTTTCATACAGCCGGACAGAAATAAAATTGAAAAGACAAGAAGCATAATATTTTTCATAACACTCAAAATTAATTGTTAAAAATCACGATCAAGTTCAGAGAGAAGATTTATAACATCGAGCGGTTTAGTTGTCATCAGTAAATGTCCTTCATCATTAACCGGCCATTGATCGGGAGGACGATCGGCGTAAAGCTCAATTCCATTTCCATCAGGATCTTTCAGATAAACTGATTCTGTAGTGCCATGATCGGATGCGCCTTCGATCTTATAATTAACTTCAAAAAGGTGTTTTAATATTCTTGCCAACTCTTTTCGATTGGGATAAAGAAGTGCGAAATGATAAAGACCGGTTCGACCTTCCGGCGGAGCCTGGGCACCTTTGCCGGCCCAAATATTTAGTCCGATATGATGATGGTAGCCGCCGGCAGATAAAAATACCACCTGGTTTTCGAAATTAGAAGTTATTTCGAATCCAAGAAGTCCTCTGTAAAATTTAAGTGATCTTTCAAGGTTAGAGACAGTCAGGTGAATATGACCGATTTTAACCTCAGGATGAATTCTGATATCCACAAAAACCTTAAGAATAAGTTTGAAAATTATTACCAAATTTATAAAAGTATTGAATAAAAAGCGGGTTTATTAACTTTGAAAGTGAAATGATTTTTTAGTAATTTTACCCCGCATCCATAGCTCAGTTGGTAGAGCATCTGACTCTTAATCAGCAGGTCACCGGTTCGAGCCCGGTTGGGTGCACGAAATGGCGCAAAACCGAAAGGTTCCAGCGCCTTTTTTATGAACATTACTGAAAATGGGCACCTTGGCCCAGGATTTTACTTTAACGAAAAAATTAGT
>JARLHD010000310.1 GCA_031292435.1 Ignavibacteriaceae bacterium | reverse complement strand
TTGGTACTACTACCGCTCCTCTTGGTAAAATGGCTTATACTACAAACGGAACTTATGGTGTGGGTACTGGTACGACATCTCAAATTGTTATTACAGCATCACCTAGAACTAGTCTCAATTATAGTTGGACTGCAACAACAACAGTTCAGGCCGATACTATGTGGACAACTATTCAGTAACAAATATTTGATGAAAAGGAATCGGTAGTATTAACACTGCCGATACTTTTTCAACTTTGAAACGCTTAGCATATACATATAATTGATTGCTTACAATCAAACGATTTAACTAATATTTATAATATCGAAGGAGTTTTATTATGGGTCAACAGCAATTATTACTTATCGTTCTCGGTGTTATCGTCGTTGGTATAGCGATCGCGGCAGGCATGGGCTTGTTCAGTTCTAACAAGGAAGGTTCCATCAAAGATGAGTTGGTTAATCAAAATCTTGCAATCGGAGCCGCAGCTCAGCAGTTTTATTCAAAACCGACAAGCATGGGTGGCGGGAATCAGTCATTTCTAGGATTTGGTACTACTACCGCTCCTCTTGGTAAAATGGCTTATACTACAAACGGAACTTATGGAGTAGGTACTGGTACGACATCTCAAATTGTTGTTACAGCAACACCAAGAACTAATCTAAATTATGTTTGGACTGCAACAACAACAGTTCAGGCCGATACTATGTGGACAACAATACAATAAATACAAACAACAATGATTGAATTAAAATTCACAGCAGAAAAGTTAGACGGTCAGGTTATCGGCGGCGTTATTGCTGCCGATACTTTCTCCACTGCTAAACAAAAAGCAGGGCTGATTGCTACTCAGAATAATTTCCGCATTAAGTCACTCGAAAAAAAATGCTCCTTTGTCTATAAAGCACAACGGGGAATGGAAAAAACTGTAAAGGGTGAACAAAAAGCATTCAGCAAACAGGAAGTTATTGAAGCTTTAACTCTCCTGGGCTATCGGGTTATAAGTGTAAATAAAAAAACTTTTGATATTCCACGTAAACCTTCTACATCAGATATTTTGATGTTTGTTAAGGTATGCGCGGATATGCTTGAAGAAAAAATGCCATACGGCGAAATTCTTTCATTTCTCATTCAGGATACCAGGAATAAAACATTAAAGGATACCTTAAAGGTAATCAGTAAAGATCTTAAGCAGGGACTCGATAGCGAAGAAGTTTTCATGAAGCATAAAAATGTATTCGGATTTTTTACCGCATACATGCTCGGTCTTGCTTCTAAAAGTGGTAATATGGCTGAAATTTATAAGGCAACTGCAAAGTTCCTCGAGCGGCGGCATGAGTTTAAAAGAAATTTAAGAAGCGCCCTCATTACTCCATTAATCACTTTATTGCTGTTAAATGCTGCTGTAGTATGGTACGTAATATATATTTTCCCGGCAACAGCACAGCTGTTTTCTACCTTAAATGTTAAGCTTCCTGCTATGACACAGTTTACTTTGGATCTGGCAACTATATTGCAGAATAATATCTATCTTCTTATAGTATTAGTTGCTTTACCGATTATCGCTGGATTTATAGTATATAAAAATCCTAAGGGACGTGTTTGGTTTGATAAGCAATTATTAAGGCTTCCGTTCGTTGGCGATATCCTTCATAAAACTTACATCGAAATATTCTGTCGTATATTCTATACTCTTTATTCAGGCTCCGCGGTAAGTGTTGCACCTATAAAAATTGCTGCCGAAGCTTTGGGGAATAAATATATTGAGGAAAGAATAAAAACTGTCGCATTACCTATCATGATGAAAAAAGGTATCGGCATTTCCGATGCCTTGGTCGCTACTGGTGTCTTTCCTGAAACTGCAATATCTAAATTCAGGCAGGGGGAAGAAACTGGTAATATTAAAAAATCCGCTCTTCAGCTTGCAAATTATTATGAGAGTGATACTGTCTATAGATTAAAGAATTTTATTGAATGGGTTCAGATAGGTATTGCCGTTTATATTTTAATTGTAATGATATTTTTAACCCTTGTATCTGCCGAAACTGCAGTAGTTAATCCTATGCAGCCCGGCGTTTTAGATAAAACAATAAAATGATCCGTAATAAAACAGATATACCGGTTTCCAAACAATTTGACATCGATAAGGATATCTCTAATAAACTTGGAGATATCCTTTTAAGAAAAGGTATTATCGATGCCAGAACCCTCGCTATGGCTGTCTTAGCCAAAAACAATGAAAATTTGCAGTCGAATGGGAACGGTCAGCCTAAAAGAAATTTAGCCCAGATTCTTGTTCAGGATTTTAAATATGATCATGATACGATATTTCGTGAAGTGGCTAATCTTTATGCATTTAAAACCCTGGAAATTGAATCTGATGAAAAAGAAAATGAAAAAATAAGTAGTATTAAAAAATTAATTAATTCTGCCGATGCAGAGTTAAAAAAACTGATGATTTCTTATAAGGTCATCCCCGTTAAGTTTGATGATAAGATTAAAGACAAATTAATACTGGCGGCAATTGATCCTACCCTTAGGGAAATCCCCAAAATTGCTTATAGCTTGAATGCAAAAAGTTATGAGGTCTACTATCTCCCTTCTATTAAATATGATCAGTTAATAGCAGATTCTGTCCTTCCCGCTAATGAATATCTGAAGAATTTTACTGAGGAAAATTATGACTACCGGGAAGTTAAGGAGGAGGGAAATATTGATGAGGGACTTCTTGAAGTTGAAATAAATAAAAGCGCTCTGATAAATTTATTTGAAGGCGCTCTCGTCGAAGGAGTCAGGAGAGGTGCAAGTGACTTGCATATTATCCCGATCAGCAGCCATGAAACTGACTTAAGTTTCAGAATAGACGGAAGACTTAATCTATGGCATCGCCAGGAGGGTACTCTACCCGAGGCTATGATTGCTGTTGTTAAAGATAGATCAAGAGGTCTGGACAGGTTCGAAAGGGAACAAGGGCAGGATGGATTTATTCAAAGAGAAATTGACGGTCATGTTATCCGCTTCAGGGTGTCAATTCTTCCAATAGCTGGTTCTGAAATCAGAAATAGATTTGAAAGCGTTGTTATTAGGATTCTCGATGATAGGAAAGTTATTACTGATCTCGATGAACTCGGTTTGACTGGATATGCCCGGGAAGCCTTTCAAAAAGCTATAAGCAAACCACAGGGGATGGTTATTATGACCGGTCCTACTGGTTGCGGCAAAAGCACTACTATTATTGCTGCTTTAAGTAATATTATGGACCCGTCTTTAAACGTCCTCACTGTCGAAGACCCTATTGAATATGTTATTAAAGGCGCTCGTCAGATTAAACTTAGTCATAAAATGAATTTTGATTCGGCAATAAGATCAATTCTCCGTCATGATCCTGATGTCGTTTTAGTCGGAGAAATAAGGGATAGGGAAACTGCCGATATTGCTATTAAACTTGCAAATACTGGTCATTTAACTTTTACTACTCTGCATACGAACGATGCTCCAAGTGTGGTATCCCGCCTCTATAAAATGGGCATTGAACCGTTTCTTCTTGCTTATGCAATAAATGTAATTGTTGCTCAAAGACTTGTAAGAAAATTATGTCAGAAGTGTAAAAGAAATATCAATGGTCTCGGCGCTGGCTATATCTCTCGTTTAAAATTAAATCCTGATGATTGGCATAACCATGACATTTATGAACCGGTCGGGTGTGAAAAATGCGGCTATACTGGCTTTAATGGTAGGTTAGCCATTCATGAAACTCTCTATTTTACTAAAGAAATAAGTCAATTAATTTTTGACGCCGGTGAGAAAATAGATGAAGAAGGTTTAAGAGTTGCCGCCAAAAAAGACGGTATGCTTTCTTTAAGGGAATCTGGGTTTGAAAAGGTAAAAATGGGACTAACTTCTTTTGAAGAAATCCTATCTAATACTACTGATAATTAAAAGTATTAATTAAAATATTGAATACCAATATGATAATTGAAAATGATACTGTAAAGATTGATCCGGAACTTATTCTCGGATCTGATGGAAGGAATATATTACATAAATATATCTCCGACATTCCTTCTCATATTAAAGGTGCCGATAGGGTGGGCTTCTTGATGGGTTATGCTCTCTCCATGAACCCTAAGGATAAATTCTATCTGGCTGAAATATTAAATAACCTTTTAAAGGTTATGATAAATAAGGAAGCTTCTGATATCGAACTTGGCGGTTATGGATCTTTTGGTCAGGTCTGGTTTAGAATTTATGGAAAAAAAGAACCGATGGTGGAATTACCCCGCTTCTCTAATGATGAAGCAGCATTAATAATTCTGTCGGTGTTAAATGAAAAACAGATTCGGGTACTTGAAGAAGTTAGAAACCTTGATTTCTCCTATTCATTTGAATATATAAATTACTTTTATTCCGATAAGACTTCTGAAAATGTCGAATTAAGACTAAGAGGCGATGCTTTTTTTGATGTCGATTGCCTTGCAATGAATATGCGCTCGATTATCCCTGAATTAAGAACTCTGGAACAGCTTGAATATCCTCCAAAAGTAATTAAGGTTTTATCATATAATTATATTAAACAGGGCTTGGTTTTAATTACAGGCGTTACCGGTACGGGTAAATCCACTACTCTTGATGCAATTATTGAATGGCATAACAGGAATTCTAATGCCCATATCATTACCATCGCTTCACCCCTCGAATATGTTCATAAATCCAAAGGTTGTATGATAAGGCAGAGGGAAGTGGGTCGCGATGTAAGGTCCTTTCATGAGGGTGTGGTTCAGGCATTAAGACAGGATCTTGATATAATGGTTATCGGCGAAATGAGAGACCAGGCTACTATACTCTCTGCTCTTGAAGTAACTGATACCGGGCATAAGGTGTTCTCAACTCTTCATACTTCCTCTGCGGTTGAATCTATTGATAGAATTATTGCTGAGGTTAATGAGATCGAACAGGAAAGAGTTAGGATTCGGCTGGCTGACATTTTAACTGCAGTAATCTCTCAGAAGCTGGTTCCCGGTTTAGATGGTAAATTGGTTCTGGCTAAGGAAATTTTGGTCGCTAATCAAAGCATTAGAGCCGCAATTAAAAATAATAACACAAGTGAAATTTACATGATGATAAATGCAGGAACATCTGAGGGCATGATAACCATGGAGCAGGATTTGAAAATGCTTTATCTGTCAAAAAAGATATCGCTTGAAATAGCTCTGCAGTATGCAAATAATAAGGAATTGTTTAAACAAATAATAGGAGCATCACTATGAATAAAGTAGCGTGCATTTATTTTGAGGGAAACGACAGTAAGATTACTCTTTTTCAGAAAGTAAATAATGAATTGGTCCTGTTAAAAGGTGAATCTGTCGATTCTTCCCTCGCTTTTGCTGATCAGACTACTACTGTTGTTGGAAAACCTAGCGGAGGGCATTCTCTAAAGGAGATTTATAATTATGACTTTGTTTCTGAGGATGCTGCTTTTAGCAGGACTTATCTGCAGAAACTGAATGAGTTCTTTATGGGTGAGGATTTAAGTCAGATCCGGTTTATTCCTATCCTTGCTGAACCTGCTGTTTATTTTCAGAAAGTCCATGATGATAAGGAACTTGCTTCTCTTAATATTTCTAATAACGGAAAAATTGGAACAACAATTGGTTTTGTTGATCTTTTTGACAACTCCAGGTTAGCCGTTTATTCATCCGGGAAAAGTAACTACCTTCAGGCAATGGATTCTTTGGCAAGATTAAATAATAGAAAGTTCTTAAAAATTCCTTCAGTTAAAAGTGCGGAAGTTTCTTTATCCTCATATATTCTAAACCAGAGAACCTTTAATGAAAATGATATTTCATTAATACTCTATATTGGAAAGGAATATTCTAAATTAATTTTCTTGAAGGGTAATAAACTTCATCATATCGGTGCAACTGTATCTGTTGGTAAAAATAGTTTCAATGCACATAATGTTATTGCCAGCAAGATACTCTTTGAAATGGAAAATGGACTTATTGATAATATCAATAATGTTATTGTCTGTGGTGAAGATAATTCAGAGGAATTAATCTCTGTAATTAGTGAAGCCTATCCGTCAGCCGAAGTAAATATTCAAAATATCGAGTCTGTCGAGATTAGGGAACTGGATGCTTTTAGTACTACTTCATCATTTATTATTCCCGCTGCAGTTGCTCAGGAATATTTCGATGAAAGGGATAAAAAATTCACAGGTCTTAATCTCCTGCCTGCTTATATCAAAGAGGAACAGAAAGTCATAAATCTTCAATGGCATGGATATTTAATGATAGTTCTTATATTACTTTCTGCTGTGTTTTTTGCTGTTAAAATTTACACTAATAACCGGGAACTGGACGCTAAAAATTCCGAGATATCTAAGTTTAGCGTGGTCGAAACACAAAATCGTGATGCTATGGATAAAATTAAAAGCTATGAAAATAAAATAGCTAATGTGGGGCAGACTAAAGCTATCCTTTCTCAACTTGCAGGCGGAACAGGGATATTAAGCCATCAGCTTAAAAAAATAGCTAATTTCACAAATCAGGATAGAATTTTATGGATTAACTCCATTAATATGGATGAAAAGAGAGATCTGCTTATTTCCGGATATACCTTTTCACGGGTAAGAGTAAAAGATTTAGCCGACTCATATAATGCCTCTATACTTGAAAATATTATCTATGAACCTTTAAGAGATACAAGAGCTTTTAAGTTTAAAATAGATGCTGGAATAATACCGGCAGGAGATGAATATGAAACGAAATAATAAAACTCTGATTGTTTTGATCATTACATTTGTAATTATCACTGCTATAGGAAGTATATATTCTTTATTTATTCAAAAACAGCAGATACAGGATTCAGTTACTAAATTGGATCACTTAAGATTGAATTATTCCGATTTAAGTAAAATTAGTTCTCAATTAAAAAATGCTCAGGAAAAAGCTACTGCAGTTGACTCCTTCCTTTTTTCTGGAAGGTTTACAATACCAAGAAATATTTCCCAGTCAAGATTCTATAATTTTATAGATACTTGGAGTGGAGATCATTCAATCTATACTTTTACGAACACTGAATACCAGAATAAGGGCGTAGAAAATGGGTTCAATTATTATTCTTATAAGGTATCTGGCTGCGGAGGTTTCGATGAAGTCTATGGTCTGATCTATGCAATAGAGCACTCTAAAGATTTGATGAAAATTCAAACTGCTGAATTAGTTACAAATACTATTGTTGATTCAAAAGGTGTTCCCCATTATATCGTTAAATTTAATCTTATGGTAAAAGAATATTTTTCCCAGTCTGATCAGTATGCTGCGATTGTTTATACGGAAAATAATTTGCGTACCGGGGGTTTATATAATGCCTTTTTTCCTCTTGTTAGAAATGAAATCCGACCGAATACTGAACACCTTCCCGATATTCAGGGAGCCTCTTTAATTTCTCTGGTTCCTCAGGGTGCTTTTATTATGGATGCATCAGGGAATACTACCTTGATGGAAAAAGGCGATCCGGTCTATTTAGGCAATTTGATGGACATTGATTACGATCATGAATCGGTAACATTTGTGCTGAATAAGGGGGGAATTGTTGAATTTGAAACCTTAAAACTTGGACAGCTGAATAAAAAAGAAGGAAATAAAAAATGAAATACTTGCTTACTCCAATCCTGATAGTTTTTCTTTTCTCCGTATCATATTCTCAGGTTAAAGATGTAAAAACTCTTTCAGGCGAATATAATCCATTGGAAATTATCTCTATCGATGAGAACGCTGGTTTTGACCAGGCGGTGAAAATGCTAAGCAGTGTTAGTGAAAAGATTACTGGTAAATCGATAATCTCAACTGTTTCTATCAGTGCACCGATTGGAGTAGAAATTAGGAGGATGCCTTATTTAACCGCTCTTAATTTAATTGTTAATACAAAGAATTTAATGTACGAGGAAAAAGAAAATTCAATCGTTATTAAGACTAAAGAAAAGGTTGACGAAGAAGTCTTAAAAGATGATACCTATGCCGATATTATTACAAGGGAGGTAAATATTTCCGCCGTAATTTTTGAGGCTAATATTCAGAGGACACGGGATTTGGGAATAGATTGGAAATTTCTCCTATCAAAAAATGGTGTTAATGTTGGAAGTATGCTTCAGACAGAAACTACACCTCCTGCATCTCAACAGCTCACTCAGTCAACACCCCCTGAATTTAATGTAAACTCTGCTAATTCCCCGGTTAGATTTGGTGATGTATCTGGTAATATTACAGCTTTGTTCAGATTCTTTGAATCTCAGAACTTGGGGGAAATTATTACAAGCCCGTCAATAACTGTAAGGAATAAACAAAAAGGAAGAGTTCAAATTGGTTCGGATTTTTCTGTTTTGCAGAAAGATTTTTCTGGTAATACTATTCAACACTTTTATTCATCGGGCTCCATTATTGAAGTTACTCCTTACGTATATACTAAAAAAGGAATTGATTACATACTTCTTAAATTAAGTGTTGAACGAAGTGCTTTTTTCCCGTCAGATTTAACTACTGAAATCAAAAAGACATTTGCAAATACCGATGTACTTTTACTTGATGGTGAGCAAACTGTTATTGGTGGCCTCTATATCAATGATGAGGAAATTGTTAGAACTGGAATCCCATTTTTAAAAGATCTTCCTTGGTGGGTATTTGGTATAAGATACCTAACAGGAAGTGACCAGACTATTATTACAAAAAAGGAAGTTGTAATTTTATTAAAAGCAGAATTACTCAATACTCTTGAAGAGAGGTTTGCATTGAAAAATCAGCAAAAAGACCTTATTAAAGAAAAAATAAAAAAGGATGAACTCGATTTAGAAAAAAATAAATCACATTACTTGGAAAGTGATAAAGAAGGCTACCCGACTCATTAATATTAAAAAATATATATTCTAATTACTTTTATTAAATGATTGCCTTTTGTTCTTCCTTTATCTATTAAAGTTTGGAACAAAAGGCATTCTCTTACCTGCTCATTTAAACATAAACTTAACTTAATTTATTAAATCACACCAACTGAGATTATTTATAATTTTAATCTCTATTGTAACTCCTGTCACGAAATAAGAAATAGTAAGTTATCAGATTATTTACTCATTTATGTTCAATCAAATTTATTTTACATTATTAGGAGGTTAATCTATGTCGAAACATATTTTATTTAGCTCTGCTATGTCCTTTTTATTCCTCTTTATTCTTTTTACTCAGATAAGTTGCAATAAAAATGAAAAACCTGCCATGACAAAAGAGGAAATGCAGAAACGTGGTGCCTACCTTGTTAACTTGGCTGGATGTAATGACTGCCATTCCCCTAAAATATTTACAGCTATGGGCCCTGTTCCTGATACTACAAAATTGCTGTCCGGTCATCCTGCTGATTCTAAACTTCTTCCTATTGATGCGGCTCTTGTTCAACCGGGTAAATGGTATATGGGATCAAGCGATATGACTGCTTGGGCCGGTCCTTGGGGTGTTTCTTTTACCGCTAATTTAACTCCCGATGAGCCGACTGGTATTGGCACTTGGACAGAAGAAGTATTTATTAAAGCTCTCAGATCAGGAAAACATATGGGCATCGGACGCCCCCTTATGCCCCCCATGCCATGGCAGGCCATCGGTCAGTCTACTGATGAGGATCTGAAAGAAATATTTGCCTATTTAAAGTCACTGCCTCCGGTGCACAATAAGGTTATGGATCCGATTCCGCCAAACCAGTTAGCTTCTGTAAAATAGCTAAATGTAATCCGGATAAACTTATTTCTTTTTCTTCTCCACTCCGCTGTTCGATTGATTGGATAGCGTTTGTAAAGTCTGCTGAAGTTTTTCCAATTCTTTGGCAGACTCATTAAATCTTTTATCGCCAATGAATTTCAAGTAATTATTAAAAGCATCATTGGCAGCTCTTATCTGGTTTTGCATAGTGGGTATAAGAGTATTTGTTGTATCTCCCTTTTGCACCACTTTCTGGAAAGGTGTGGATTTTACAAATAACCCGTTTAATGCATCATCAAAGGTCTTGGCATAACTCATGTTTTCTCCATGCATAACTACTACCAGTCGTAGCTCAGGGTACGCTGCCGTTTCTGCCTGTAGATATATCGGTTCAACATAAAAAATAGTATTGTTAACCGGGATGGCTAGTACATTTCCTCTTATAACTTTTGATCCGTGTTGGTCCCACAGCGTTAATTGTCCTGAAAGAAAGCTATCCTGATCAATCTTTGTCTCAACTTGCTGTGGACCCAGTACCATTTTATCTTTTGGGAATTGATATGTAAGGAACTGCCCGTAATCTTCCGGATCGCACATACCGGCAATCCAACCTATCATTACTTGTCGGTTCTTGGGGGTAAATGGAAGCATCAGAACGAATTGTTGTTTCGCTGCATCCGGTAATTGCCACATTATATAATATGGTTCAACAGGCTGGACTCGGTTATAATACTTTGCAGTAGCTCTTACCCAAAGATCCTCTTGGTTGTAAAATACGGTTGGATCAGTCATGTGGTATTTTTCATAAACAGTTCCTTGCGCTAATAACATATCAGCTGGATATCGGATATGAGCTAATAATGATTTGGGCATTTCATCTCTTGTCTTAAAAAGACCGGGGAATATTTTACTCCATACTTTTATTATTGGGTCTTTTTCATCCATAATATAAAAACTTACTGATCCGGTATAAGCATCAACAACTGTCTTAACTGAATTCCTGATATAATTTATTCCTGCAAGGTAATCACTGAATTCAGTAGTTAGTTCTTGTGTGGAATTGCCTTCTTTATATTGTATGGTTTCTGTCGTTGAAAAAGGTTGACTATATGGATAATAATTTGATGTTGTATATGCGTCGATCATCCAGTAAAGTTTACCATCAGCCAGGACTAAATATGGATCTTTATCGAAACTTAGGAACGGCGCAAGAAGTTGAACTCGCTCCTTGATCTGTCGATGGAATAATATTCTGCTCTTCTCTGTTGGGTAATCGGAAAACAGGAAGTTTGTACCGTCAAATTTCCAACCGAAAAGGAATTTCCTCCAGAAATTGGAAAGTTCCACCCCGCCGTTTCCGGCATACCTTGTATAAACATTATCTTCACCGCTTGGGTAATCAAATTCTTTCTCCTTTGAATTAACAACTACAGGCGTATTTGTCAATTCACCAAAATAAATCTGTGGCTGTGTAACTTCAAGCGAAGGTGATTCACTTATTGGCGGAATATCTTTTATTAAAAGATGGGGTAATCCCTGGCTTGTAAATTCATTCACTGCCGCCATTGTAACCCCGTATCCGTGCGTATATTGAAACCGTTTATTTACAAACGTCTGGCTTTGCTGTGGCAGGTTATCAATATTTATCTCTCTGCCGGATACCATTACCTGTCTGGTCTTTCCGTCTATATTATAACGGTCTACATCTACATCCGAAAATTCATAATATAACCTGATCGACTGAAACTGCCTGTATACAGCATCCAATGCTTTCCAATCCCATAAACGGATGTTAGTAAATATATTCGGATTGTTATTAACAGTTTCCTGTGTAAAATTGCCATTCAAAGGATATTCTTTTTCTATTACATTATTTAATCCGAATCCCGAACGTGTAAATTGAATATTGTTTAAAATATAAGGGCGTTCGTATGTTATTTCGTTCGGTTCAACAACTAACCATTCGAAAGCTCCGGGTAAAATTGAGAAAGCTGCTATCCATATAATTATTATTGATACTCCTGTACTCACTAATACTAAAAAATATGAACGGTCAGTTGCAATATGAAATTTGCTTACAAAATAATACTGAACCTTTTTCCGTATTTTTGGAATGATCAATCCCATACTCATAATGATCAGTAAAACCATTACTACTATGTATGCCGGTAATAGGACATTCACGTCTGTCCAGCACGGTCCGGCTACTACCCCCGTATTGGAATACATTAAATGATAACGGTTTAGGAATCTGCCGCAGGCAAGAATAAAAATAAATATCGCTGAATTTAAAAAAACAGGAGAATTGAATTTGTTGGAGTTAATTTCATGCTCTCCTGGAAAATAGAAAAATATGTTATTCTCACTTAACCTTACAAAAGATGAAATAACTGTCGCAATAAGTGCCGTGAGTGAAAGCATTAATAAGAGAACATATAGCTCATCATATAAGGGAAGACTAAATAGATAAAATCCAACATCCTTACCTAAGATTGGATCCTTAAGCCCTGTCGATACTCCATTCCAGTATTTTAAAATTACTTCCCAATTGGAATATCCCCAGTAACCTCCAACTACAATACCCAATAATTTAGTAATTAAATGAACTGCTTTGTGTTCCTTGGGTGTTGTTAATGTAAGTAGGTATATGATAATTAATCCAAGAAGGGCTCCGGCTATAGCAAATCCGGCATTAGCATAATTAATTACCCAGAATCGGTTACTGTAGCCTAAACTTTGATACCAGAGCGCTTCCCCCCAAAAGTCCATGAACCAGAAGATGAAAACTGTGAATACCCCTAAAGTAACTCCGGAGAATATTTTTAATTTTTGTCTTCTTTTAATTCCGGTAATGAAAAGGAAAACTGATATCCCCAATAATAGTAATAATAATGCATTATACATTTTTGTCTCCTTCCAAAATAATCTGGGTACGCTAATCTTAAGAAAATGCGCCGTTTAATATAACAAAGTATCAATTGCCATTATATATGCGTTCACATAATCATCATTTCCCACCAGGATCTAAATCTCGCCATATGATGCCCAGATACCATTACTAAATGGTTACCTAATGGCGTTTGAAGTAGATCCTTCACACTTCCGCCGGATGTAAGCTCTATTTCAACTTGCGTTCTGCATAAATTCTCGGCAAATCCTGCCTGGATAATATTGCCTTCTGTTAACCATAGTTTCTTCAGATCTTTACCTCCTATACGTAATAGAGTAACTGGTTTGGAAGTAAAGGTTCCCTGGATTCCAACTCCTAAGCCGGATTCAAAATGTGATCTCAATGAATATGTTTTTACTATACTTCGTGGTACCGTACAATGTGCTAACCACAATCTGTTTTGCTGTTCATCCAATTGTGCTGGATTTGCCATCCAGGGAGTTTCTCCGGTTAGGTTCTTCGCCCATAAAAGCCCGATAGTACTCATTAAATCCCCCTCACAGCCTGCCATTATACCGTCATCAATTAGTTGGGATAATCCAAAACATCCTGTAGTCTTCATATCAGTAACTAGATCGAAACATCTCACTGTAATTGAATCAAGTTCTAATTCCTTTACCAGTTGCTTTAATCCCGTATAGACTTTTACAACCTCTTCTATATCTGATTGGCTCGGCTCCCCGATTTTTATAGCGTTGTTTACTAGTGATGATTTATACTGAAATAAATTGTCGGCATTTAGATTCTGCATCCTTTTCTTTAGTTCATAAAAATCGACATGAACTACTTCTGGGCCCCAGACATGCTTAACTTCTTTCACCTCAGGTTTGCTGGCAACAAGCCAATCTGATGCTGTCCCGACTAATCCGATTCTGGTTCCTTTCATGGCATGCAATACTTCAAGGTCATGTAGTGTACCTTTAATTTGATCAAGCCCTTCAATATCATTCGGTGATTTAAGATATAATATTTTTCCTTTTATCCCATCCTGGTTTAACTTTGCCAAAACCTCAAGACATGCTGGTAGGGAATTATTTCCGGGATGGGATATTAAACAAACTGGAGCCGTAGGTAGTAGTTTGCTTCGGTTTGCTTGTATCTGAAGTATTGTGTTTTCTGTTCCCCCTGTTATTAGAAAATAAAATAGTGGCTTTGAATTGTCCGATTGATCTTCACTTAGTCTTTTTCCGCCTATCTTATTTAATGAATTAAAATAATTTCCCACTTCCCTTACTTGATCTTCTTCATTAGACAATAAGCCGGTTGCTGCAGTTATATATTCGAATTCCATGCTATCCTTTTATCAATATTATATATAAATCTATAACTAAATTACCAAAAATTATCCACTATTTAATTTCGTAATTTCTTATTTTATTAAACGGTAAATAAATCTGACTTTATAAAAATGGAGAGGAACATGGTAGATGTTTTCATGGAAGCTGCAATTGAGGAAGCCCGTAAGGGTCTTAAAGAAGGGGGTATCCCGATTGGTTCCGTTATCGTCTATGAAGGTAAAATTATAGGAAGAGGGCATAATAGAAGAGTGCAGAAAGGAAGTGCCGTGCTTCATGGAGAAATGGATGCCCTTGAAAATAGTGGTAGACAGCCTGCCTCCGTCTATAGGCAGTGTACCCTGTATACTACACTTTCTCCCTGCCCTATGTGTTCAGGAGCCATAATGCTCTATAATATTCCGAAAGTCGTAATTGGTGAAAATAAAACTTTTCTGGGTGAAGAAGAACTGTTAAAATCACGCGGTGTAAAAATTGAAGTGCTCCAGAATCCCGAATGTATCGATATTATGGCCGAGTTTATCTTTTCCAAACCCGACATTTGGAATGAAGATATTGGAGAGTTGTAAAATTAAATGCCTGATCTTATTTAACATCAGGCTGATTTCATCTCTTTAGCTTCGGGAAAAATCCACTAAGTTCCTGTATCTCATTAATAATAAAGTCAGCCTTTTGAAGATACTCGCGCCCTAATGTCGATTCAACAGCAATACAGATCATGCCGGCATTTTTTACTGATTCAACTCCTAATGGTGCATTTTCAATTGCCGCACATTCTGAAATATCTAATCCAAGTGTTTTTTGCGCAATAAGGTATGGTTCGGGATTTGGTTTGGAATGTGTAACATCATCCCCGCTGATTATAAAATCAAAAAGTTTTTGATGTTCTGTGTCTACCGATTTCTCCATATTCTTACGTGCACAAGCCGTTACAAGAGCAGTTGTGTATCCGTGGTCGCGGAGTTTTGCTATCGTTTCAAATGCATTTGGATAATATTTTAATTCAACTATCTGGCGGAAATAGTTACGCTTATCTTCAATAAATTTCTTGTGCTTATCAATTGGTAGCTCGACATTAAATTTCTTCAGGAAAAGAGGCAAAATTTCAAATGAATTCATACCCTCGCTTAAAAATATGCTTTCTT